>JBDTMW010000094.1:0-8202 GCA_039934065.1 Actinomycetota bacterium
GCAACCCCTACCTCTCCCAGATCGAACGCGGCCTGAAGAAGCCGAGTGCCGAGATTCTGCAGGCTCTCGCCAAGGCACTGCGCATCTCGGCCGAGTCCCTCTACGTCCGTGCTGGCTTCCTCGAGGAGCGGACCGACCTCGATTCGGCCGCGGCTGCTGATGTCCAGGCCGCAGTGCTGGCCGACCCCAGGCTGAGCAACCGACAGCGTGCCGTCCTGCTGGACGTCTACGAGTCCTTCGTGGGCGAGCCGGCACCGCGCAAAACCACCAAACCCCGTCCGGCGCGCAAGCCGGCAGACAACCCATCCGACCCAGTAGTGAAGCCCACCAAGGAGAAGCAGCCATGACCCTCGTCAAGGAAATCCGCAAGACCGTTACCGACACCACCCCCGTCTACGCAGCCGTCGGTGTCACCGACCTGGCTGTCGAGATGATGCGCGACGCCCGTGTCCGCGTCGCCGCCGCTCGCGCGGACCTCGACGTCAACGCGCTTCAGGACAAGGCCCTGGACAAGGCAATCGCGTTGCAGGGCAAGGCCGTCAAGCGTGCCGAGAAGGTCGCTGAGCAGGCCCAGCACATGCCTGCGCTGGCGCTGAACCAGACCCTCGAGGCGGCCGGCAAGGCGCAGCAGACCTACGCCGAGCTCGCCGTCCGCGGTCACAAGCTGGTCAAGCGAATTCGCAACCAGAAGTCCACCAAGGACCTGTTCGCCCAGGCAGGCAGCACCGTCACCCTCGGCAAGGGCGCAGTCACGACCGTCCGCAAGGCAGCGGTCGACACCGAGCGTGCAGCCATGGCCACGCTGACCACCGGCCGCCAGGAGGCCGAGAGCGTCATCGAGGCTGTTGTCTCGTTTGTGCGGCCCGAGGTCAAGGCCGTCAGCACCACCGTGCGCAAGTCCGTGAAGGCCACCCGCATTCCCGTCAAGCGCACCGCCACGACTGCCAAGAAGAGCACCACCTCGGTCCGGCGCGCGACCAAGTCGGTTGCCACCAGCGCTGCCAAGACCGCGACCGCGGCGGCCACTGCTGCCAAGACCGCCACCCCGAAGGTCGGCGACTGACCAGCCCCAACCCCAGCCGACTCTGCTCAGTTGAGGTCGCTGGGCCCCGGTTGGGCCTGAGAGCCGGCCTCAGCTGAGCAAGTACGGCTTGAACTGAGCAAGGCAGCGCGGCCGGTGTCGATCCCTCGACGCCGGCTGCGTTGTCGTCGGAGCGTAGGCTCGCGGCCGTGAATATGCAGCGAGTCCCCCTGTATGACGCACCCGTCGTGGCCCACGTCGTTCGCTCCGGTTTCGTGGAGTCCGTGCATCACGGCAGCGTGGTGGCGCTGGACGCAGATGGTTCGACGTTGCTGGCGATCGGCGATATCGCCGGACCGATCTTCCCGCGTTCCTCCAGCAAGCCCATCCAGGCGTTGGCCATGCTTCGAGCCGGCCTCGACCTGGACGGCGAGCTGCTCGCGATGGCGGCCGCGAGCCATTCGGGGGAGCAGTTCCACCTTGAGAACGTCCAGCGGATCCTTGCTCGCGCCGGGCTCACCGAGCAGGACCTGCAGAACACCCCGGACCTGCCGTACGACGAAACGGAGCGCACGGCGTGGATCGCCGCGGGGCGTCACGCCACCTCCTTGGCACAGAACTGCTCCGGCAAGCACTCCGCCATGCTCGCGACCTGTGTCGCCGCAGGGTGGGACACCGCGACCTATCGCGACCCGCAGCACCCGCTGCAGCAGCTGATGGATCAGACCCTGGCCGAGGTCAGCGGAGAACCCGTTGCGGCGACGGGGATTGACGGCTGTGGCGCTCCGGTCATGGCTGTGTCCCTGACAGGTCTGGCGCGGGCGTTCTCTCGAATTGCCGCTGCGCCGGCCGGCACCAGCGAAGCCAGGGTTGCGGACGCCATGCGAGCGTTTCCGGAGTGCGTCGGCGGGACGAGGCGGGACGTCACGGCCCTGATGCGCGGCGTCCCCGGAATGATCGCCAAGGACGGCGCCGAGAGCGTCTATGCCGTGGGGCTGGCCGATGGGCGGGCCATCGCGCTCAAGATCGCAGACGGTGGTCAACGGGCGCGACCGATCGTGATGGTGGCAGCGTTGCGGCGCCTGGGTGTCGACTCCGAGGTCTTCGACAAGATGGCCCACGCCCCGGTGCTCGGCCACGGCCACCTGGTGGGGTCGATCGACGCCGTCGGGATCTAGCCGCAGCACGCGCGGGCCGGTGGGAGAACGAACGCCGGTTGGCGACCCCCAAGAACACGTGGCGGTGCGACTGACCCAAAGCGCATGCGGCGTCAGATCCGTCGGATTATGGTGAGTCCGAGAAGGCTTCAAGACGATCGAGGGGTTTCAGGTGCACATGTCCCGTGAACGAACCGTGTGCGCGGCTCTTCTACCCCTTGTTTTCCTCGCGGCCTGCAGTTCAAAGACCGAAGCCGCGGCTCTCAGCGGCCTGGACTCCATCACGGTGGGTGGCACGCACCAGGTACCCGAGGTGACCTTCAACGCCAAGCCGCTGAGCGTCAAGGTGACCACCACCAAGGTCGTCACCCCAGGCAGCGGCGCCAAGCTCTCCAAGGCCAACAAGGTCGAGGTTGCCTATGCCGTTTTCAACGCCAAGGACGGCAAGCAGATCAGCAGCAGCTTCGGCAGGGACAAGGTCCTCCTGGACCTTTCCTCCGCCAAGATGATGCCAGGTCTGAGCAAGGGTCTGATCGGCCAACAGGTGGGCTCCCGGTTCCTGATCGCGATCCCACCAGTGGACGGCTACGGCGCCAAGGGCTACCCCAAGGCCGGCGTCGGTCCGACTGACACCATCGTCTTCTTCGTCGACCTGCGGTCGGCCAGCACGCCCCTGGCGGCGGCCGGCGGCATCGCGGTGCCGCCAAAGGCCGGGCTCCCGACCGTGATAGTCGATGGCGCCAAGCCTGCCACGATCGAGATACCCAAGGCCGCGGCGCCGACGAAGCTGATCGTCCAGCCGCTGATCAAGGGCGCAGGTGCGGTTGTCACGTCGGGCCAGATCATCACGGTTAACTACACCGGAGTGTTGTGGAAGGACGGCAAGAGGTTCGACGCCTCCGGGGACAACCTTGGGCCGACGGACATTCAGATCGGTGTCGGCAAGGCCTTCCCGGGTTGGGACAAGGGCCTGGTCGGGCAGACCGTCGGCAGCCGCATCCTGCTAGTCGTGCCGCCGGCCGACGGATATGGCGCCAAGGGCAAACCTCCGACGATCGGCCCCACGGACACCATGGTCTTCGTCGTCGAAATCCTTGGCCCGAGCTGACGCATCAAGATCGGTGGCCGATCCCTCGGTGCTCGGCCACGGCCACCTGGTGGGGTCGATCGACGCCGTCGGGATCTGAGCGCGTCGGTTCAGTGCCCAAGCGTGCGCCGGAGGCCGCGGCTGATCCCGGTTCGGCCACTACGCTTGACCCATGTACAACATCTTCGGCAGCATCCAGCAGCTGATCGGGCTCGTCTTCTGGGCCGCCCTCATGGGGGTTTCCGTGTTTGGTCTCGTCGATGCCCTTCGACACCGTCCTGACGCCTTCACCGCTGCCGGCAAGGCGTCGAAGAACATCTGGCTGGCCGTACTCGGGGTTGCGGTCGCGTTGACTATCGTGACTTTCCCCTATCCGTTCTCGATGATAGGGATCCTGGCGGCGGTCGGTGCGGGTGTCTATGCCGCGGACGTCCGCCCCGCGCTGCGTCGGGTCATGGGGCGTGGCCGCTGACGGTCCTTGGCACGGCCAGTGGGGGGGTTGCACTGCTGACCTCGTGACGTCGCGGAAGCGTGCATTGGTTCGCCTGGGAGGCCGCGCATCGGCCACCAGGGCAGCGTTTCTTCGGCTTCTTCCATGTCGCAGTGAAGAAGTTCGGTATTCTCCGACTGGGCCGCACCGCCCCCGGATCAAGCCGACATCGAGAGTGGGAGATGCCAACATTCAGGTGGCAATGCACCGCGTTGCTCTTCACCGGACTTGCCATCTTTGTCGTGCCGGTTTTGACCACGCTGTGCGGCCCCCGCTTGGAGGCGTGAGGTGCCGTTGAACGCGCGCGTGAGTCTGCGCGCTGGGCTCTTGTGGGCGCTGGGCGCTGAACTGCTGGGGGTGGCCTTCGCCGCTGTTCTGACTGTGCGCGGCGTCGCGGTGAGCGCGGGCTTGTGGGGCGGGCTGGGCATATCCTCCATGTGGGTGTCCGCGGCTGTGTGCTGGCTGGCGGTCTCGCGAGTCGGGTTCCGGCGCCCCGAGGTTCTGCTCGCCGCAGCCGCCGTGACTTCCTTCGTCGCCGGGAACACCTACAGCATCTTGATGACTCCCGGGGGCGGGTCGCTGTCGTTCCCCTCGCCCGGCGACGCAATGCACTTGTTGTTCTATCCCCTGGTGTTGGCCGCTTTGGCGCTGGCTGTGCGCAACCAGGTGCGGGGGCCGGGATCGTCGCCGTGGTGGGACGGGGTGGTGGGGTCGCTGGGCGTGGCCGCGGTGCTGACTGTCGTGCTGAGTCCGGTGCTGGACTCAGCCTTGACCCGTCTGCCGTCGATCGGCACTGCGGTGATGGTCGCTTACCCGATGTTCGACCTGCTGCTCGTGGGCGCTGTCGCCGGGATTGCCCTGATCCAAGGCCTGAGGATGGGTCGTCGGTGGGCCTTCCTGGTCGCTGGCCTCCTGGTATTCGCCGCGGCACATGCGACGTACGCCCTGCAGGTGACCGCCAATGCCTACGTGGTCGGTTCCCTGCTAGATGGTGCCTGGCCGGCCGGGCTCGCCCTGATGGCGTTGTGGGTCGACAGCGCTGCGCCTCGTGACGGGTCGTCGACCCAGCCGGAGGCGGGCACGGCGACCCGTGAGATGGCCCTGGTGGTGCCGGCGGTGGCTACCGCTGCGGCGCTGGGGGTACTGGTCGTGGGCACCCGTGTCCCGTTGTCGACGTTGGCCGTGGTTCTGGCGTCGGCGACGGTGCTGGCGGCGGTGGCTCGCACCCAGGTGGCGATTGGCCAGTTCGTGCCGATAGCCGGCCTCGACCTTCAGACCGCCGTTGACGAGCTGACCGGTCTGCCGAACCGGCAGGCGTTGCACGCCAAGGGGCGCGCGCGTCTTGTGGGCCATGACTCGCGCCGGGCGCTGCTTCTGCTGGACCTGGACAAGTTCAAGGTGGTCAACGAAAGCCTGGGTCGTTACGTCGGGGACCGGCTGCTGGTCCAGGTGGGTGCCCGGCTGCTTGAACATATGCGCGACGGGGACCTGCTGGTGCGCCTGCGCGGCGATGAGTTCGCGGTCCTGCTCGAGGACGCGGGTCATGAGCAGGCCGCCTCTGTCGCTGCCAAGCTGCACGCGGCGCTGGCCGAGCCCTTCGCCCTGAAGGATGTGGTGGTGCACTCCGGGGTCAGCATCGGCATTTCCCTGTTCCCCGACCACGGCCGTGACGTGAGCACCTTGCTGCGCAAGGCCGACATCGCCCTGAACCACGCCAAGACGTCCGGCGACGGGCATCACTTCTACAGCGACACGGACGGCGGCGGAGGCGAAACCGGGCTGGACACAGCGGAGGAGCTGCAGACCGCGATGACCAGCGACCAGCTCGTGCTCCACTACCAGCCCAAGATCGACCTGGACACCGGCGACGTGCACAGCATCGAGGCGCATGTGCGCTGGGACCACCCCACCCGCGGTCTGCTCCACCCCGACTCCTTCATCGCCCTGGTGGAGCAATCCGGGCTGATGCGCGCCATGACCCAGGCTGTCCTCGAGCTGGCCCTGGACCAGGCTACGGTCTGGCAACGGCAGGGTCAGCACCTGACCATCGCCGTCAAGCTCTCGGCCGGCTCGCTGGTCGACGCCGACCTGCCAGGCCAGGTCGTGGAAATGCTGGCCGCCCGAGACCTGCGTCCTGGCGTCCTGCAGCTGGAGATCACCGAGGATTTCCTGATGGCCGACCGCGACCGGGCCCAGAAGATCCTGACCCGGCTACGCGACGGCGGTGTCCGGATCAGCGTCGACGACTTCGGCACCGGACACAGCTCGCTGGCCTACCTGCGCGGCCTGCCGATCGACGAGCTCAAGCTCGGTCGCTCCTTCGTCCTGCGTGTGGTCGCCGAAGGCGCCGATACCCACGCTGCGCACACCGAGCTCCTGCGCCTGGGCTGTGACCAGGCGCAGGGCTACTACATGTCCCGTCCCGTACCCGCCACCGAGCTCGACCACTGGCTCAGCACCCGGGACGCTACCGACCAGTCCCTCGACATCCCCCAGCTGCAGCCCGTCGCGGCCCTGCCGTAGCGAGATCGACCGCTCCCTGCGACCAGGAACCGGCAGGGTCGAATGGCTCGCCAGCTCAGGGCTGGACCGCGGACCACGCGACGGTGATCTCTCCCAGACGCCACCGCGAGGGTCCGTCCAGCAAGGGCCAACCCTGTTCCTGGATCGCCGCTGCGCAGGCCATGAACCGCTGCCGCACCCCGTATGCCGCATGCGGCGCCTGTCGAGCCCAGGAGTCGTCCAGCGCCGCGAGGTAGGCGTGGACCGGCTCGCCGCTGACGTTGCGGTGGATCAGCGCCTTGGGCAGTCGCTCCGCGATGTCTGAGGGACGTTGTAGGTCGACCAGTCGCATCGACAGCGACAACGAAACAGGCCCGCTCGCGTCCACTGCCACCCAGGTGCTGCGTCGGCCGAGCTCATCGCAGGTTCCATCGACCAGGAGCCCGCCGGGAGCCAGTCGAACGCGCACTGTCTGCCACGCCGCGGCGACCTCGCTCTCGTCGTACTGCCTGAGCACGTTGAACGCGCGCACGATGGTCGGACGTAAATCACCATCCAAGGGGACCTCGAAACCGCCAAGATGGAACGAAAGCCCCTCTCGTTCAAGGCTTTTGGCGGCGAGCACCCGCGCAGGGTCAATCTCGATCCCGACCACGCGCGTGTCAGCCCTGAGCTTGCGCAGGCGATCGTGCAGCTCCATGGTGGTGACCGGCGACGCGCCGTAACCGAGATCCACCACGACCGGGGGGTCGGGCGCGCGTCGCAGCCGGAATCCCTGCGGCCCGACCAGCCAACGGTCGACGCGGCGCAGCCGGTTGGGGTTGGTCGTGCCGCGCGTGATGTTGCCGACCGGGCGTCTGGATGCCACAGACCGCAGGGTATGCCGTACCCGGATCGAGGCGACCCCATGCGACGAAATAGGTAACTGAGCCGTGGCGTTGCGACAATAGATCCAACAACTTCGTGCGCTCACTTGACGGGTGCCCAAGGACGAGGAGGGACGCGTGTCGTCAGTGCCAAAACTGCGCCGGGTTGCCATGCTGAGCGTCCACACGTCGCCGCTCGAGCAGCCCGGAACAGGCGACGCGGGCGGGCTCAACGTCTACGTCGCTGAGGTCTCCAAACAGCTCGCGCAGCGGGGCATCGAGGTCGAGATCTTCACCCGGATGACCGCTGGCGACCTGCCGAGCCAGTCCGAGCTTGCGCCCGGGGTCCACGTCCGCAACATCGTCGCCGGGCCGTTCGAGGGACTGGCCAAGGAGGACCTTCCCGGCCAGCTCTGTGCCTTCGCCCAGGGCGTCATGCACGCTGAGGCGGCTCGCCCCGAGGGCTGGTACGACCTGGTCCATTCGCATTACTGGCTCTCCGGACAGGTCGGCTGGCTGGCGGCAGACCGTTGGCACGTGCCCCTGGTGCACACCATGCACACGATGGCTCGCGTCAAGAATGCCGAGCTGGCGCAGGGCGATACTCCCGAGCCGCTCGGTCGCGAGATCGGCGAGACCCAGGTCGTCGAGGCCGCTGACCGACTCGTGGCCAACACCACTGGTGAAGCCGGTGAGCTCATCGACCTCTATGCCGCCGACCACCGCAAGGTGCGTGTGGTGTCGCCGGGCGTGGACCTCGAGCTGTTCACGCCGGGGGACATGGCCTCCGCCCGTGCTCAGGTGGGACTCCCCCTCGACGCCCGGGTGCTGCTCTTTGTGGGCCGGATCCAGCCGCTCAAGGCTCCCGACGTGTTGCTCAAGGCAGCAGCTGAGATGCTCGCAAGGCGACCCGAGCTGCGCCAGAGACTGGTGGTTGTCGTTCTCGGTGGCCCCAGCGGCTCCGGCCTGAACAAGCCTCGAGCGCTGCACGACCTGGCCAGACAGCTGGGGATCGACGCCCAGGTGCGCTTTGTGCCCCCGGTCGATCGCGCCACCCTGGTCCGGTGGTACCGCGCCGC
>JBDTMW010000095.1:0-8173 GCA_039934065.1 Actinomycetota bacterium
CCTGCGAGACCAGGCCCATGTCCTTGTAGACCAGCAGCCGGTGACCGTCGCTGGCAGCGATTCCGGCCGACTCCTGACCGCGGTGCTGCAAGGCATAGAGCCCGAAATAGGTCAGCTTGGCGACGTCCTCGCCCGGTGCCCAGACTCCGAAGACCCCGCAGGCGTCCTGGGGTCCCGTTTCGCCGGGAAGAAGGTCGTGGGTCAGTCGCCCATCGCCGCGTGCCACGTGGCCAGTGTTCCACAGCCGACGACCCACAGCCGACGGCCATGGCCCGCGGCCGCTTCGTTCAGCGGCGCTTGTCGAGCAGGGCTGCGACGACGCCCCCGGCAAGCACGCCGAGCGCGGCACAGATCAGCCCCAGAAATCCCAGCGTGACCCAGTCGTCGTAACGGGTGTCGGGGTGGCCGAACAGGCTCAGCGAGAGTCCGATGAGCAGGCCGACGATGCCGCCGGTGAACAGGAACGCCGCGAACCTCGGGGGCCGGCGCGGTGTGCCTTTGGTGCTGTCGGGCTGCTGAGCGTCGGGCTGCTGAGTCACGGGCCCACGGTATTCGATCTGCCGGCAACCCATCCGCGGGGACGGCCGCTCCGAACAGCACATATGGGCCGACTCGCCGCACACCTGCCAAAAGCACGAACGCTGGCCTATGCCGCGACGGGTGCGCTCGCCGCCATCGGAGGTATCGCGGCCGCCCACCTGGTCGCGGGACTGACCAACCCCGCCGCGTCACCGGTGCTCGCTGTCGGCGCGGTGGTCATCGACGCCACCCCGACACCGGTCAAGGAGTATGCCGTCGCGCAGTTCGGCACGGCCGACAAGCCGATCCTGCTGGCAACCGTCACCGTGGTTACCCTCGTCGCCGCGGCGATCGCCGGCGTGCTGTCCCGCCGGAGGGTGTGGCTGGGCATCGGGTTCATCGTGCTGTTGACCGGGCTGGCCACCGCGGCAGCCCTCACCCGGGCAGTAGCGGCCCCCTCCGATGCCATTCCCGGAGTCGTCTCCGCGGTCTTCGGCCTCGCGATCCTGCTGGGTCTGCGACGCATCGTGGCTCGGAGCGAGTCCACGACGCCGGGCGAGGACGGACACGAGCTGCCGGCGACGGCATACCCCACCTCGCACGACGGCCGTCGACAGTTCCTGATCGGCGCGGCCGCAGTGACCGTCGGTGCGGCCGGAGCAGCCGCGTTCGGTCAGAAGCTCTCGGCGGCCGACTCGGTTCCCCAGGTCACGCTCCCCGCGCCGGCCGACGCCGCGGGCCCCTTTCCCAAAGGCGTTGAAGGTCAGGTACCGGGGATCACTCCGCTGCGGACCAGCAACGGATCGTTCTACCGGGTGGACACGAACCTGACCGTGCCCCGGGTCAACGCCGACCGCTGGCAGCTCGAGATCGACGGCATGGTCGACACGCCGACGACCATCACCTATGCGCAGCTGATGGCGATGCCGATGATCGAACGGGACATCACGCTCACCTGTGTCAGCAACGAGGTCGGCGGGGGCTATGTCGGCGGGGCCCGCTGGCAGGGTGTCCGGCTGGCCGACCTGCTCGACCGGGTCGGCGTCAGGCCCGGTGCCGACCAGCTGCTCAGCACGGCCGTCGACGGGTTCCAGATCGGTACGCCGATGGCGGTCGTCCGGGACGGCCGCGACGCGATGATCGCCGTCGGCATGAACGGCAAGCCGTTGCCGGCCATCCATGGGTTCCCGGCACGGATCGTCATCCCCGGGCTGTACGGCTTCGTCAGCGCGACCAAGTGGCTGGCCAAGCTCACGGCCACGACCTACGCGAAAGACGTCTCGTACTGGACCAAGCGCGACTGGGCCACCGATGCGCCCATCAAGATGTCCGCACGCGTGGACACCCCGCGTCCACTCTCGACGATCAAGGCCGGCATGACGGCCATCGGCGGTGTCGCATGGGCACAGCACATCGGTATCGCGGGGGTCGAGGTCAGTATCGACGACGGCCCGTGGCAGAAGACCAAGCTCGGGCCGGACGTGGGCCTCGACTACTGGCGCCAGTGGTATCTGCCCTGGAACGCCACGTCCGGCCGCCATTCCTTCAGGGTGCGGGCCACCGACCTCAACGGAGCCCTGCAGGTCTCACAACGCGCCAAGCCGTTCCCCAACGGCTCCAGCGGCATCCAGGAGGTTGTCGTGTTCGTCGATTGAGCCGACGCGGCACCAGGGACTTGAAAAAGGCTGCCGTAGAAGCCAATCCACTTCAACCGCGGCTCCGAATCACCAGTACAAGACCACACCGCAACACGGTCGCCAGGCTCCACCCAGATCCGATCAACATCTACTCACCAAGGAGATCACCATGAACTTCCGTAACCGCGGCATCGTCGCAGCAGCTGTCCTCGCCCTCCCGCTGACCCTCGCCGCGTGCGGCAGCTCGGACACCAGTACAGCCGCCGCCCCCGTGGCATCGGCGAGCAGTGCGGCCCCCGAGGCCAGCACTGCTCCAATCGCTGACGCGTCGGCCGCCGTGTTCGGCTCGGGCTGCGCGGCAGTGCCGAAGGACGGCAAGGGCAGCTTCAACGGCATGGCCACCGACCCGGTTGCCACCGCCGCCAGCAACAACCCACTGCTGAAGACCCTCGTCACTGCCGTGGGCGCCGCTGGTCTGGGCGACACGCTGAACACCACGCCGGACATCACCGTCTTCGCGCCGGTCGACTCCGCGTTCGCCAAGCTGCCGCCGGCAGCACTCAAGGCGGCATTGGCCGACCCCAAGGGCCTGCTCACGAAGATCCTGACCAACCACGTGGTCAAGGGCAAGATCACCCCCGACATGCTCGCGGGTGACCACACGACCCTCGAGGGCGGCACGCTCAAGATCACCGGGTCAGGTGACTCCTACAAGGTCAACGGCAGCAACATCATCTGCGGCAACGTGCCGACCGCGAACGCCACGGTCTACATCGTCGATGGCGTCCTGCTCCCGTCCTGATACCCAACTCCCGACCGATAGCGCATCATGGTTCACATGACTTTGGTCCCCGAGGGCGAGCTCGCCTCCACCTCGGGGACCAGCGCGTCATCGGCCAGCGCGGAGCTCGCTGAGCTCCTTAAGGCGTGCTCTCTCGGCGAAGAGGCTGCGTTCGCGAAGCTGTATGACGCGACCGCGGCCCGGTTGTTCGGTCTGGTCCTTCGCATCGTGCGGGACCGGGCCCAGGCCGAAGAAGTTACCCAGGACGCCTATCTCGACATCTGGCGCAACAGCTCCAGGTTCGACCCCGATCGCGGCAGCGCACTGAGCTGGCTGATGACGATCGGACACCGGAAGGCGGTGGATCGGGTGCGTTCAGCAGAGGCGACGCGGCGCAGGGACACGGCATACGAAGCGCGTGAGCAGGACGCCCCGTTCGACCACACCGTCGAGGAAGCCCACCGGAACCTGGACGCACAACGGGTCCGTAAAGCCCTCGCTACCTTGACCGAAGCTCAGCGCGGCGCTCTCGAGCTCGCCTACTTCGGCGGCTACACGCATGGCGAGGTGGCCGCCATGCTGGACCTCCCCCTCGGCACCGCCAAGACCCGCATCCGCGATGGACTCATCAGACTGCGTGACACCCTAGGACTTGAGCTATGAACTACGACGACATCCACGGCCTCTCGGGGGCATACGCCGTCGACGCCGTCGACGACGTCGAACGGGCCCGGTTCGAGGCGCACATGGCCGGCTGCTCCCAGTGCCAGGCCGAGGTGGCAAGCCTGCGTGCCGCCGCCACCGAGCTGACCACGCTCACGCTCACCTCCCCGCCCGCCTCGTTGCGCGCGGCGGTCCTGGGAGACATCAGCGACGTCCGGCCGTTGCCCCCTCTTCTTGCTCCCGACGAGGCACCCCCTGCCGTCACCAGCCTGGAGTCCAAGCGTTCCGAACGTGCCGAGCGTGCACCCCTCCGGCAGTGGCTGGCCGGTGTCGCCGCGGCCGCAGTCCTGGCCACGGGCGGTCTGGTGTGGCACCCGTGGTCCTCCGACACCGGCACCGTCCAGCTGACGGCGATGGAGCAGGTGTTGCAGGCCAAGGACGCACAACGCTTCGTGCAGAAGGTCGGCGACGCCACTGCAACGGTGGTGCGCTCGACCAGTCTGAAGAAGGCCGTGATTGTGACCGCCAAGATGCCGGCCGCCCCCGAGGGAAAGGTCTACGAGCTCTGGCTCCAGCAGGGCGAGAGCATGATCCGGGCCGGTTTGATGCCAGCAGGTGACGCCAACACGGTCCTGCTTGAGGGTGACGCCGCCAGCGCCTCGGCCGTCGGCATCACGGTCGAGCCTGCAGGCGGGTCCGAAACACCCACCCTGCCCCCGGTCGCCGTGATCAGCTTCGCCTGAGTGGGGAGAAGCCGCTGTCCCAACTTGACGAATGAGCCTTACGCTGATGAGGCCGGTCCATCTGAACGAGCAGTGAGTGTTCCTCGACCTGACGAAAGTGGTGAACGTTGTGTCTGACCCGACAGCGTGGCCAACGTCGAGGAGCCGGAGCCTTCGGCGCGCTTCAAGAAGCTTCCGGAGCGCATACGACTCGAGGACACCATCGCAAGTCAGGACCCCGACGCACCCCCGCAGGACCTCGTTAGCGACCTGTTCCAACACGCTGAGGTCACCGGCATAGGGGCCATCGGGGCGGGGCCAGTGGGTGATCACGTCGGTGAAGCCCAGCCCGCACCGTACTCGACAGCAAGCCGCAGAGAACGAGGGCCGTTGGCCGCCATGACAAACGGGATCCTCGGCCGTTGGACCGGACCGGGCAGCGTGCGAGCGTCGACAGCGGAGAAGTATGTGCCGCGGTGAGAGACGTGGTCCTGGGTGAGCAGGGCGCCCACCCCGCACGACAGCGGTCCGCCCTGTCACACCCCGAAGCCAGAATCATCACCGACCTCGACCACCGAGCCGCACACGCAGATAAAGTCAGACTTGGCGTCATCGCTCGGTCACGTCGGGTACCCACAGTTTCAGACCGGAGCCCCCCACGTGGCGATTAACGACGAAGGCCGCAATCTGGCCACGGCCCGCGAGGCCTTGCGTCAGTCCCCGCATCCGGGGTTCATTATGACTCCGGTACGCGATGGCTCCGGCGCGATCGTCGAGCTGGTCCACTCGTTCATCAATGATGCCGCGCTGAGGCTGTATGGCATGAGCAGCGAGGACGTGGTCGGCCACGGCCTGCTCGAGCTGTTTCCGTCCTCACGGGAGAACGGCATTTTCGACGCTGACGTACGGGCGATCCAGACGCAGGATCGTGTCGACTTGCATGTGCCGTGGGTCGACGAGAATGGAGTCCGGGGAGCCTTCACACTGCGGGCCACCCCGCATGAGGATGGTGTTCTGGTGACGGCGGTCGACGTCACCGCCACGATGCTCGCGGAGAGCGAGCGGCGGTACCGGCTGATCGCGGAGGCTGCGAGCGACGTCGTTTACACCCATGGCATGGACGGTGTGGTCGAGTGGGTGTCCCCATCCGTGACAGGGGTCCTTGGCTGGCCGCGTGAGGATTTCCAGGGCCGTTCCCTTCGTGACCTGATCCACCCCGACGACCTCGCCGCCGCCGCGCCTGTGCAGGCAGCGGCGATGGAGAGAGAGGCGGATTCCGGCCGGGTGGAGATGCGCTTTGCGACCGTCGACGGCCGTTGGCGGTGGATGTCCGTGGTGGCGACCGTCACCCGCGATGATCAGGGCCATGTGACGGGCGCCGTCGAGGCGCTACGGGACGTCCAGTCCGAGGTCGAGGCCCGCGAGGCGCTGGCGGCGCAAGCGGAGCGTCTTGAGCTGGTGCTGGAGGGCTCCGGGCTGGGCATGTCGGATTGGGACATGCAGACCGGCGAGGCCGTGGTCGACGAGCACTGGGCCGGCATTCTCGGGTACTCCCTGGCGGAGTTGCAGACGGTGAGCGCGGACACGTGGGCCCGCATGACGCATCCGGACGACCTGGACAGGGTGAGGCAAGCGACCAAGGATCACGCTGCCGGACTGTGCGCCTCCTTCGACATCGAAAAGCGGATGCAGCACCGGGACGGCAGGTGGGTGTGGGTCCGTGATCGGGCTCGGATCGTCGAGTGGTCGGCAGATGGACGGCCGTTGCGGATGACGGGCACCCAGGAAGACATCACCGACCAGGTCGAGGCGCGTCACGCGATGGAGGCAAGCGAGCGCCTGTTGGGCGAGACGCAGCGGATGGCGCGCCTGGGGAGCTGGAAGTTCGATCTGGCGACCGATCAGGTGGCGTGGTCGGACGAGTTGTTCGAGCTGTTCGGCCTAGATCCGGCGCAACCGGCACCGGACTTCGCCAAGCAGGGTCAGTTGTTCGGGACGGAGAGCTGGGAGCAGCTCAGCAGCGCGGTGGCAGAGACCTCTAGGACGGGCCTCCCGTATGACCTGGAGCTCGAGACCGTCCGGGCGGACTCTCGCCGCGGGTTGGTGCACGCCCGTGGAGAGGTCGTTCGGGACGAGCGCGGCCTCATCGTCGGCCTGCTTGGGTACGCGCTGGACATCACCGAGCGCAAGGAGGCGGAACAGGCGCTGGCTTCGTCGGAGTCCCTGTTCCGCACAGCGATGCTGTCCTCCCCGATCGGCATGGCTTTGAGCGAGCTGGACGGGTCGTTTCGGGTCGTCAACGGTTCCTTGTGCCGGATGCTGGGGCGCGACGAGGCGTGGCTCACGGCTCACACCATCCAGGACGTAGTGCACCCGGACGACATGGAACAGCTCCTCCGCGAGCGGGTCGCGGTGATCGACGGCGAACCGGAGGCCGAGCTGGAGACGGTGCGCCTGATGACCTTGGACAACCAGGTGCTGTGGGTCACGCGGGTCGCCGAGCTGATCGCGGGCGCGGGCGGGCGCCCGGACTACCTGCTGGTGCAGTACGTGGACAGCACCGCTGAGCATGACGCCTTGGAGGAGCTGGCCTATCAGGCGTTCCACGATTCGTTGACCGGGCTGCGCAACCGGGCCTGGATCCTGGACATGCTGGAGGTGGATCTGCGCGCGGCGCCGCGCATCGGCAGCCGGGTTGGCGTGCTCTTCATCGACCTGGACAACTTCAAGATCGTCAACGACTCCCTGGGCCACGCGGCCGGTGATGAAGTCCTGATGACGGTCGCCGACCGGATCGCCGGCGTTCTGCGACCCAGGGACCGGGTCGGCCGTTCGGGGGGGGACGAGTTCATCGTCGTCGTCCCGGATGTCATGAACGCGCTCCAGGCCGAACGCGTCGCGGAGCGGATTGTGTCCGCCGTCGGGACCGAACTGACGATCCGCGGTCACCGGATCGTGCCCACCGTGTCGATCGGCATCGCCTTGAACGTGCCCGACTCCACCAGCGGGAGTCTGTTGCGCGATGCCGACGCGGCGCTGTTCCGCGCAAAGGGCGCGGGCCGATCCCGCTGGCAGTTCTTCGATGACGACATGCACGCCCAGGCCGTGGCACGCCTGACCATTGAGGACGAGATCCGGCAGGGCCTGGACGCAGCCGAGTTCGTCGTTCACTACCAGCCGATCGTGACGTTGGCCGACCGCCGTGTCGCCGGGCATGAGGCCCTGGTCCGCTGGCAGCACCCCACCCGCGGCCTGCTCTCCCCGATCGACTTCCTTCCGACTGCCGAGGACTCCGGCCTGATCGTGGGCATCGGACAGCACGTGCTCGACCAGGTGTGCGCGCTGCTCGCGACTAGCCCGGATCTGCCCGGGCCGATCAGCGTCAATTTCTCCCCCGTGCAGCTCGCTCGCGCCGACTGGCTGGTCGCGTTCACCGACACGCTGGCCCGGCATGGCGTCGACCCCCGACGCATCGTCGTCGAGCTCACCGAGACAGCCGTCATGTCTCTCCTGGCGGGAACCCGAGCGGACCTGGCGGCGCTGCGCGACCTTGGAGTGGGCATCCACGTCGACGACTTCGGCACCGGGTTCTCGTCCATCTCCCTGCTACGCGACCTGCCCGTCACCGGACTCAAGCTCGACGCCAGCTTCGTCGCGGACCTGAGCGAGGACGACGACGCGGCCAACGCCCTGTCAACCGGCCTGGCCGGACTCGTCAACGGCCTGCACCTGGTGGGCATCGCCGAAGGGGTGGAATCAGAGTTCCAGCATCGGGTTCTGATCCGGCAGGGCTGGAGCCAAGCCCAGGGCTACCTGTACGCACGCCCCTCACCCCAGCCCACCCTCACGAT
>JBDTMW010000096.1:0-8158 GCA_039934065.1 Actinomycetota bacterium
GTGCCCTGCTCCGCGTCGGGCGCAATCTCCAGAGCCAGGGTCCGGATGTGCTCGAATGCCGCCCGGGTCGACGCATCGAGAGTGGCGAGGTATTCGTCCACAGCTGCCATCCGCATCACGATACGCAGGGACGCGCTTCGAACCGGTTCTGAGCTCGCAGTTGCTTGTCCCACTGGAGACCCGACCTGGTCGAACCCACGATCTGACCATCAAGCGCGCTGAGGCTCAGGCGCTACCCCGCGTCGGCACTGCAGCCTGTGGCGCGAGGATGGCAAGCGACAGATGGGTCAAGAAGCCGCGCACTGTGGCACCCGCGACCTGATGAAGCAGAACCTGGTCCAGGCTTTCCCCGACCCGCCCCAGGGGCGGCCGATAGCTTCCGCGGAGGGCAATCTGGCTGGTCCCGCCCTCAGCCGGATCGAGCTCGACGTTGGCGTCCAACGGCGGGAACAGATCCGCAACCGGACCGGTGGCAACCCACCGGATGGGGATGACCGTGGTGTCACCGCGCAGATAGGCAGGCAGACTCTGCACAGCGACCTGCTTCCGCAGCCCCGCAAACCCGGCATGCACCAGCCGCGCCTGACCATCGGTGAATGCATCTGAGGAGGCCGTCTGCAGCCCATCGACCTGCAAGTAGGCCAACAACCGCTCCTGCGCAAGCGCAATCGGTACCCCGAGCCGCATGACCTCTTCAACGAACATTGCCTAACTGCACCACACGGCGCGGCGCGGTAGCAGGGCACAAAGTCCCGCCGCACGCCCGGAGGCGCTTCGGATCTCCAGCCCACAAACCGCGAGAACCGTGCCCACCGCTGGGCGCATCCGGAGGTCTCTGAACAAGGTGTCACGCTGAGGCATGCCGACCACGGTACTGGACCGATCTGGTGTCGGTGGGTTCTGGGACGGCTGAAGATCCCTGTCCGCGGCCTCAGGGACTGGGAACCTCCGATGTCATCCCTGCGTGCAGCTCGCTGATCAAGACCCCGAGCAGACCCGCGGAGCGCGTCGGCGGCGGCAGCCGGCGTAGGACATCCCGAACGGTCTGCGTCGCGTGGCTCAGCTGCCACCCGACCTCGTTGGCGACGGCAGCGGGGTCATCGGGAGCGGCCAGCCCTGCGGCCTCGGTTGCGTAGACAACGCCGCGCGCATGGGCCGCCATGTGGGCCACTCCCGCCGCGTGCCCTGCCGCTCTTGCCGCGGCGACCGCGGCAGGGTCGCTGACCTCGCGAGCGGCAGCGTGCGCCTGGGCAGAGAGGGCGCGGACCTGTCCGACTCGCATCTCGCCGCGGGCGAAGGCCCGGACACCCTCGATAGCAGCACGAGGACGTGTGTCGCCCGGGGACTTCGCCTCGAACAGCGGCAGCGTCCGCTCGGCGCAGTCAGCGGCCCAGACGGCCACCACGCGCCGGTCGTCCTCGCTCAGCGTCAAGGCACCGGGCTTGCGTTCCATAGCGTGGATTCTCCCATCGACCGCTCCGCCGCGGCCCTGCCGGAAGACAGGAGCATCACCTCGGACCGGGCAACCCGTCGTATTCCGCGCCCGTTGCGATGGGGAGCGGCTTCGATCATGCTGGGCAGACCGTGGAGGGGAGTGTCGGCATGAGCCTCAGCAAGCAGATCGGCCCGGAGTTCGAGGCCTACGAGTTCACCCACGACCAGCGCACCTACGAGGTCTTCCGCGGTGGCTCGGGGCCGGCCGTGCTGGTGCTCCATGAGATCCCAGGGCTGCATCCTGGCGTCATCGACTTCGCCCGGCGGCTCATCGCGGCGGGATACTGCGTGTACTTGCCGTCCTTGTTCGGGCGGCCCGCCGCCCAGGCGACCGGCCGCGAGATCTCGCGATCGATCCTGCGGGTCTGCGTGGCGCGTGAGTTCACCAAGCTGGCCGACCGCACCAGCCCTGTCGTCGGGTGGCTGCGGGCGCTCGCCGCCTCGGCCTACCAGGAGTGTGGCGGGCCCGGGGTCGGCGTGGTCGGGATGTGCTTCACCGGCGGTTTCGCGCTGGCAACCGCTCTCGAGCCGTCGGTGGTCGCGTCCGTCATGAGCCAGCCGGCGATGCCCGCGCCTATCGGAGCACGTGGCCGTCACGCCCTGGGTCTGGATGCCAAGGACCTCGCCACGATCACGGCCCGAGCGAATGACGACCTGCGCGTGCTGGGGCTGAGGTTCACCGGCGACCGCAGCTGCCCACCGGAGCGGTTCGAGACACTGCGGGCGACGCTCGGCGAATCCTTCGAGGGGATCGAGATCGACTCGTCGCCTGGAAACGCGGCAGGCATTGCGCCATCGGCACACTCGGTGCTCACCATCTCCCTCGTCGACGAACCGGGGCATCCGACACGGGTCGCCCTCGACCGGGTCCTGGCCTTCCTGGCCGAGCAGCTCTGCCGCTGAAGGGAACGGCTCAGGATGCCGAGGTAGTCAATCATGTGGAATGAGCAGGTGGCGCCCTTGAGTGGCTTATGCGGTCGGGAGTAGCTCGTCCTTTTCCAGTGCTGACTTCTGGAAGACGCCGACGGTGCCCTTGAGTCCCAGGGTCATCACGATGTTGAGCAGGAACGCGGCGAACGCGGCCAGGAGCATGGCGCCACAGATGGCTGCGAGCCACATGAACGGCTCGAACTCCCCGTTGTAGTAGATCGTCCGGCGGAGCATGCCGCGCAGTCCCGCCATACCCATGAACGCGCCCATCCCGATCCCACCGAGCAGGTGCAGCCAGAAGTGGACATTCGCGAGCTTCTGGCTCCACAGTTCCGCCCCGTTGGTCAGGATCGGGAGCAGGAAGTAGATCGCTGAGTACAAGGTCATGGTCAGGCCGATGAGGATCGCGACGTGAACGTGCGGGCCCACGATCCACTGGGTGTTGTGCAGGATTCGGTTCAGGCCGGCATCGGCCTGCAGGATTCCGGCCGGAACGGCGAGGGCGAAGCCGAGCAGCCCGCCGAGCAGGAACTTCAGCGGGTTCGTCATCTTCAGCGGTCGGGCAGCCCACAGCGTTGCCAGCGTGATGAAGAAAGCCATGCCCTGGGTGATCAGCTCGAAGGCGGTCACCATCTCTCCCGAGGCGATTTTCAGGAACACGGGCTGTCCTTGGTCGCTGAGCAGGTGGTGCGACCACACCGTCCAGGAGACGACGAGCTCGACCGCCAGCGCCGCCCGGGCCCAGTTCTGCATGAACAGGGTTCGCCCGGTGATGAGCGTGGCAAGCAGGTACCAGGTGCCGGCAACGAAGATGAGCACCAGGCCGTCGGCGACCAGGTCGAGCCCCCACCAGAACCAGTTCTTGTACAGCAGCGCGTCGATCGCGCTGTGCCGCAGGTCCTGACCGAAGATCTTGGCCACCATGTACACGAGGATGAGTACGCCGGTGAACAGGATGACGACCGCGTTGAAGGCCACGTCGACGGTTCCACGGACAATCGCGACGACCGGGAGCGGGACCAGGAAGTCGGAGTCCTTGCTGCGCCGCCGACCACGGAACAGGTTGAACAGCCCGGTGAACCCGAGGGCATCAAGAAGGGTCGCACCCCGGTCCACGGCCGGAGCACCTTTGGGCGTGTAGAGCAGCGTCGCGAAGATGTTGACGACGAAGAACAGGGTGCCGACCATGATCAGCGCGATCCCGGCAATGAAGATGGCCCCCGACACCGGGCTGAACTGGCTGAAGTCCGCCGGCAGCGGCCAGTACAGGGTGTACAGCGGCGCATAGTGCGAGACGAAGCCGTCCAGCCAGAAGATCGCCGTGCCTCCGGCGATCAGGCCCCAGGTCCAGGTCGCCATCCGGTAGCTCCACAACGGCTTCTTGAGCAGGAACGGCACCAAGAAGAGGAACGCCCCGAAGACGATCAGGTATGTCGACCCGAAGATCCCCACCAGCGGGTGCGCCGTCAGCATGCCGAAGTACTGCTTGGTGTCGATGAGCTCGATCGGCTCCACCTGGTAGATCCGCATCAGCATGCCCTCGATGATGGCGAACCCGTAGTAGACCAGCCCGACGACGACGAAGCGCAGGGTCAGCTTCTGCATCGGGGTGAGCGTGCCGGCATCGAACTTGTTGTTGTTCCCGTGGACCAGCGTCCTGGTGAAGCTCATGGTCTCAGCCCTCAGCTCTTGCAGCCGGTAACGTGAATGGCGTTGTCCAGAATCATCTGCGCACCCTTGGGCCCGGAGTACTCCGTTGACCGGATCGTGTAGTCACCGTTCTCCGGGAAGGTCCACTTGATGGTGTTGTGCTCACTCCATGGGACGACCTGCATCTGGAAGACCATGCTGTGGTCGGGGCGGAACACCCCGAAGCCATAGGTGAGGTCGTTGGAGACCACGTTGAACTCGGCCACCTGACCGCAGGGAACCTCAAGGGTCGGCGAGGGAAGCCGGAACTGGTGGTCCTCCATGACGACGCTGTACGTCATTGCCGCCGGGAACTCATTGCCATGCAGGTCGACCTTCGTCCACGGGATCGTGTTGTAGGTCACCACGTGCAGTGATACGCCAACCACCACGAGGAACCCGACGAAGGAGTAGAAGAGCCTCGGGTTGACCTTCGAGGGTCCTTCCCGGGTGATCGAGTAGGCGAACCAGCCGACGACCAGCATGATCGCCACCACGTAAATGGTGTAGATAATCGTCTGTCCCCAAAGGACGGTGTCCGAGCCGATCACGACTGACCCCTTTTCCCAGGCGAAGAAGCTCAGCCAAAGAATAGGGAGCCGTCAACGTCGAGAGTCAGGACTTAGGTCCTGCGAAGAGCGAACGGTCACCGCTCGGGAATATTGACCCCATGTGGCGGTGTTGTTGGATTCGTTATGCTCGACAAACATTAGACAGACAATGTACGAACGCTGACGGTACTGAAGGAGCATGGGCATGTCGCTGGGCTTGGGAAAAGTTGAGACAACGAATGCAGTGCTCACGGACTCCGCGCCGCCTCCAGCAGATCCCGGGGTGGTGGTGGCCGATCCGAGGCGCTGGTACGCGCTAGGGGTCATCGCCATAGCCCAGCTGATGGTCGTGCTCGACTCGTCGATCGTGAACCTGGCGCTGCCGTCAGCCAAGGCCGATCTTGGTATCTCGGATGCCAACCAGCAGTGGGTGGTCACTGCCTACACCCTGGCTTTCGGCGGCCTGCTGCTGCTCGGCGGCCGGGTGGCTGACTTCGTCGGGCGCAAGCGCATGTTCATCATCGGCCTGCTGGGCTTCGCCGCTGCAAGCGCCCTCGGAGGGCTGGCCCCGACCCAGGGCCTGTTGTTCGCGGCCCGGGCGCTGCAGGGCGGATTCGGCGCCTTACTGGTCCCTGCCGCGCTCAGCCTGCTCACCGTCACCTTCCACGAACCCAAGGA
This sequence comes from Actinomycetota bacterium, assembly GCA_039934065.1. GTDB lineage: Bacteria > Actinomycetota > Actinomycetes > Actinomycetales > Dermatophilaceae > UBA4719. Next base: position 5,343 of record JBDTMW010000096.1, read on the forward strand.
ACGGGCCAAGGCGTTCGGCGTCTATGGCGCCATTGCCGGCGGTGGCGCGGCGATCGGCCTGCTGCTCGGCGGCGTGCTGACCGAGTACGCCTCCTGGCGCTGGTGCCTGCTGGTCAACGTGCCGATCGCGCTGCTGGCGGTCGTCGGCGCGCTGAGGGAGCTCAAGGAGTCCAAGGCCGGCGGGAACACCCGCTACGACATCCCCGGCGCCGTCACTGTCACCGGTGGCCTCATTGCGCTGGTCTACGGGTTCACCCAGGCGGCGCCGGCGGGCCCCGGGGCCCCCAGCCGGTGGACCGACCCCGCGACGCTGACCTGGTTCGGCGTCGCGGTGGTGCTGCTGGCCAGCTTCTTCGTGATCGAGACCCGCACCAGGCACCCGCTGCTGCCCATGCGGGTGCTCCTGGACCGCAACCGGGGCGGTTCCTACCTGGTGCAGCTGATCGTCGGGATCGGCCTGTTCGGGATGTTCCTGTTCCTGAGCCTGTATCTCCAGGTGGTCCAGGGGTACTCCCCGATCCAGGCCGGCTTCGCGTTCCTGCCGTTCTCCCTCGGCATCATCCTCACGGCAGGGGTGGCCGCGAACCTGCTGCCCAAGGTCGGGCCTCGGCCCCTGATGGTGCCGGGGCTACTGCTGGCCGCTATGGGGTTGCTCCTGCTCAGCCGGCTCACCCCGACCAGCTCGTATGCCGCCCACGTGCTGCCGTCCATGATCATGATGAGCGTGGGACTGGCCCTGGTGTTCATCCCGGTCGCCAGCACGGCGTTGCACGCGGTCGGCGGACACGACGCCGGTGTGGCCAGCGCGTTGATCAACACCAGCCAGCAAGTGGGCGGGTCGCTCGGTATCGCGCTGCTCAACACTGTGGCCGCCGCCTCGACGACGACCTACCTCGCCTCCCACCGGGTGCTTCCGCCGCCGGTGAAGGCAGCCCTGACCCACGGCTACAACCAGGCCTTCCTGGTTGGCGCCGGGTTCCTGCTTGCCGCTGCAGTGGTGGCCGGGCTCCTGATCAACATCGGCAAGGCGGCCGCCTCAGAGAACGACCCCGTACCCCTCGCCGGGTGAACCGCGTCCGACAAATTGTTCATAGAAAGGATCAGACATGAGCATCACCGAACTTGAGTATGAGATCGCAGAACCGAACAGCGCGCAGGACGGGAGCCGGCATCTCCGGGTCGTGCATGGCCGCCAAGAGGTGAACCTGCGGGACGCCGAGCGTGCCGTGCGTGACCTGCTGCTGGCCCTCGGCCGCGATCCCTCCTCACCACACCTCGCCGATACTCCCCGGAGGGTGGCTGAGTCGTTCACCGAGATGCTCACGCCGCGTGAGTTCGACCTCACGACCTTCCCCAACGACGAGAGCTACGACGAACTGGTGCTGGCCAGGAGCATCCCGGTGCAGTCGTTGTGTGAGCACCACATGCTGCCGTTCACCGGGGTCGCCCATGTCGGCTACCTACCTGGCGAACGCATTCTTGGCCTGTCCAAGCTGGCCCGGGTCGTCGAGCTGTTCGCCCGGGACCTACAGGTGCAGGAACGCCTGACGGTCCAGGTGGCTCACTGGCTCCAGGAACACCTCGCTCCCAGGGGGGTTGGCGTGGTGATCGAGGCCGAGCACATGTGCATGTCCATGCGAGGGGTCCAGGCCCAAGGATCGCGGACCATCACATCCTCAATGCACGGTCTGATGCGCGAGGACGCACGCTCGCGACAGGAGTTCTTCGCCCTGACACGCTCTGTCTGAGACGGCGGCAACGGCCCCAAGGACGCTCCCAGTCGTGAATGATCACCTTGACTCGCACAGGGCCTCGTCCTCAACGAGCAGGCCAGGCGTGTTGGCAGAGGGCGGCTAGAGTCGCTTCCGTGCCCCCACCTTCACGTCAAGACGAGTCGTCGCCTCGGACTCGCGTCCTCTCCCTTGGGTGGTGGTTCCGCGGCCAGAACGGAGGGTTGACGCTGGCCCAGTGGCCAAACCCGGCTCTGGCGGTGTGGCTGGTTGCCGTGGTGGTCGGTTGGACTGGAGTGTTGGGGACCGCCCGTAGTGCAACCCTTGCAGGTGTCGGCCATGGCGCGCTCATCGTCTGGGCTCTGGACGAGTTGGCCCGAGGCGCAAACCCCGCCCGCAGGCTCCTTGGCGCAGTGATACTCGTAGGGCAGCTGGTCCGCCTGTTCGGCTAGCCGTAATGCCTGGTATTCGAGGGCTTCTACGGCATTTATGGCCCTGTCCATGATGGTCCTGCACCTGGCAAGTGTGCTTGCCGGAGGCGGCCAGTACGCTTCAGCCATGAGGGCATCGTGCGGCCGCAAGACCCCCCAGATCGGCCATGGTCGCTGACGTCTTGGTCGTCGGCGCCGGCTTGGCCGGGCTGCGCTGCGCCGTCGCGCTGACCGAGCTTGGCCGCGAGGTAGTCGTCCTCGAAGCCTCGGACGTCGTCGGTGGCAGGGTGCGCACCGACGTCGTCAACGGGTTCCAGTGCGACCGCGGTTTCCAGGTGCTCAACCCGGCCTACCCGGCCGTCCGTCGCTGGGTCGACGTCGACGCGCTGGCCCTGCAGTCCTTCGGCGCGGGAGTGATGGTCAGAAGAGACGACGGTCTGCGCGTCGTCGCTGACCCGTTCCGCGAGCCGCGCCTACTCCCCCAGACACTGCGCAGCGGCTACCTACGACCCGGTGAGCTCACCGCCCTAGGCCGGTGGGCCGCGCGGATCCTGGTTAACCCGCGTGCGGTCGTGCGTGCCCCCGACATGACACTGGCGCAGTCCCTTGATGCGGCCGGTGTGGTCGGTCGGATACGGCAGGAGATCCTCGACCC
>JBDTMW010000097.1:0-8093 GCA_039934065.1 Actinomycetota bacterium
TCGCCGTCGGTGACCGTCTTGACCGGCCCCTGCAAAGAGACCTCGGTGACGTCGTCGCGGATCAGCTCGGCACCGAAACGCTCGGCCTGGGCGCGCATGGCATCCATCAGGTCAGGACCCATGATGCCGGTGGGGAAGCCTGGGAAGTTCTCGACCTCGGTGGTGTTCATCAGGGCGCCACCCGCGGTGACCGAGCCCTCGAAGATAACCGGCCTGAGGTTGGCCCGGGCGGCATAGACGGCCGCGGTGTATCCGGCGGGGCCAGAGCCGATGATGATGATGTTACGGACGTCCGTGCTTGGGCTGCTCACGCTTGACTTGTCCCTCGTCTGTGGTGTCGCTTTTGTCACGTGCAGGTCTCGTCTGTCAACTGATCCTATGACGGGATTGTTCCACCTGAACCACCGGCCACGAGGGTGGGGCCGACCGTCGCGGCCTGCTCAGGGCAGCGTGGTGGACGGGCGCAAAGCGTCTGCGTGGGCTCGTGAGCACTCGCGCCCGGCGACATAGGCCGTTGGTATGCCGTCCCTCGTGGCGACGATGATCACCGCTGGCTGCCCCTCATAGAAGGCGATGTCGGCCTGGACCATCTGGGCGCCAGCCGCGCCGAGGGCGCTCATGCAGTCAACAAGACCATCAACCGAGCTGGTGGGGCCCAGGGTGGAGGCGGCGGTCATTGGCTGAGGAGAGTCGAACAGGACGTCGCGCAGGGCCCGAGCTTGCGCCACGAACGTGGCGTCGGCGTATCGGACGTTGGACGCGCGGATCTGGATCGACGCGGGAGTCGCAACACTGCCGGACAGAGCTTTGTCGTTGGCGCTCGGCGGGGTGGCCCTGAATGGGCCAGGCGCGGCACCACCGGCCTCGCGGGTGCCAGAAGCGGTGTCCGATGCAGCAATGCCACTCGATGCAGTGGTCTGGCTGGCCGTGAGGAGGTTGTTTCCCAGGACTCCGATCAGAACAACCGCCGCTGCCGCGCCGGCGATGGCGAAAAGGAGTCGTCCGGGACGGCGCCGGCCGGCAAGCATCGGGGTGACCGAAGAACCACCGGGTGAGTGTGCCCGCTGGGCCCGCTCGGCGGCGAGGCTCGCGCCGATTCGCTCGACCAGGTAGGCAGGCATGGGACCGGGCTCTGGTAGCGCGGACAGCAGGGCGCGAACGCCGGTCTGGTCGTCGTCCGGCGACGACTGGACAGGGTTGTCGGGGCTGACGGGGGGGATCAGGGTGCTCACCTCGATGCTGGTAGCCAGACGGTGCGGTTGAAATCGGTGCGGTTGAAGTCGGTGCGGGTGGGCGAGGGTGGCCTCCGTTCCGGCAGTGGCGACAGTGGAGCGCCAGTTGCGCCGCTGGAGGTATGACGTCAGGAGGATGCCATTGGTTCCTTCGGAGCCTTGCTGACGGGGTTGGCGGGGGGCGCCGGCAACCCGAGTAACGGCACCATGGCGGCCCGCCCACGCGCGCACCGGGACTTGATCGTGCCTTCCGCGACGTCCAGGATGCTGGCCGCCTCGGCGATGCTGAGCCCGTGCATGTCCACCAGTACCAGGGCCATTCGTTGGGCTTCGGGCAGTTGCGCCAGCGCCCGATGGACGTCGAGGCGGACATCGACGCTGTGATGGTGGTCGTGGCTGTCGGCCAGACCGATCTGGTCGGCCTCGGGCAAACTCACGACTGGCTTCGTGCGCCGCAGCCGGTCCAGGCATGAGTTGACCACGATCCGGTGCAGCCAGGTCGTGACCGCAGCGTCACCCCGGAACGAGTCGGCGCGGCGAAAGGCCGCGATGAAGGCTTCCTGAACGGCGTCGGCCGCCATGTCTGGATCGCGGGTGGTTTTCAGGGCGACGGCCCACATCCGGTCTCGGTGGCGACGGAAGATCTCGCCGAACGCATCTGGATCCCCGGCGCAATGGGCCGAGAGCAGCTCACGGTCAGACAGCTCCGGGAGGTCGTCCAGACGCGACATCAGCGCGCACTCAGCTGAGTGCGATCTCCGACATCGAGGCGCGGAACCGCCCGCCGTCTGGAGCCAGCTTGGTAAACCAGACGACGACGTACTGCGCCTTTGGCATGGCGGTGGCGGCCTTGATCTGGATCTGACCGGTGGCCGCGGTGGCGGTTCCGATGACGGTTGCCCCAGCAAGACTGGCGCTGGGCGCGGCATAGACCGTGACATCGAGCGGTCCGGCTCCGAGGGTCAAGATGGCCTGGTTGACCGACGTCGGCTGGCCGAGGTCAAGGAGCACGCCGACGCCCTTCTTTGGCAGACCACCGAAGGCTGCCGAGCTGTAACCCTCAGACTGCCATGCGGTCGCCGGGTTGCCGTCATAGACCCGGGGGGCCAAGGAGTTCTTCTCGTTCCCGTCGCCTTGGGGGTCGAACCCGGTGGCCGACAGGATCGCGATGGGTCCGCCCGCCGCCGGCCCCACTTGCTCGGGCTCGGGGGCCGAGGGGGCCACGGTGACGGGTGGCGCGTTCACGGTCACCGTGCGTTGGGGCGGGGGCAAGACCGCGCCGTCGCCGATGCCGCGAGTGCCGCAGTAGCCGACGAGCAACGACAGGGTGACGAATGCCGCCACGATGATCACGACGATCTTGGACTGATCTCGGCTAGGAGCCTGGGCGGTCGAGGCCGGCAGCATCGGCAGTGGCGGCTCGATCTCGCCGAAGTTGGCCGACAGCGCTTCGGGCAGGGTCATCTGATCGCCGCCGAGATCGGCGTCCGCCCGGGCGGACCGGGCCGCAGCCTTGTCGCTCGCTGCCCTGGCGAAGGAACCGACCTTGCCCCCGACGACTCCGGCTGCTGCGCCAGCCCCTGCGAGGGCGGTCTCGACGATCTTGGTGGCCGCAGCGCCAGCCTTGTCGACGGCTTTGGACGCGTCGGCTAACCCGGAGCTCGGGCGGGTCAGCTCGAGAACGACGGGCGGCTCGACCCCGCCGCGTTGGACGATCTGACGTGACCACGGGGCAATCTGGCTGGCGAAGTCGCCCGGCGTCAGCGGGCCGGTGTCCTCGTTGAGCGTCATCCGACACAGTGCATCGAGATCACCGGGGACGCCGGCGGCGATCTCGGACGGCGCCGCCACCCCGCCGACCACCCGTGGTGCAGGCTCGATGCCGGACACCCGCTCGTTCAGCGGCCAACGACTGGTCAGGGCGGCATAGGCAATTGCCACCACTGCGACGGCGTCGCGTCGAGAGGCAGCAGCCGGGTCCTGCTCTTCGGTCCCCTTGATCGCGGCAGCGACGGCCAGACCACCGACCTTGATCGTCCCGTCGGGGGTGCGCAGGACGGAGTGCGGAGTCAGGCACAGATGGTGCAGGCCGCGCTGGCGGGCTGCTTCGAGGCCGCTGGCGGTTTCGCCGGCGATCCGGCGGGCCTCTTCGGACGGCAGCGCCCCCTGGAGCAGGATCGTGGCGAGGGACTCGGCGTCACTCAGGGCCTCTTCGGCGATGTAGGAGTTGCCCGACTGGGTGCCGACGTCGAGGATGCGCACCAGCCGGGCGTCCTCCACACCTGCCGCTCGCCGGGCCGCATCGACGATGCCGGCGCGGTTCGGGTGATCGGAGTTGACGACGGTCAGGGTGAGATCGCGTTCGAGCGTGGTGTCGTGCGCGGACCACCGCTCGACGTCACTGTCTTGGGTGAGTCGCCGATGCAGGGAATAGCGACCCCCGAGGATCGTTCCTGGACCGACGCCTTGCACCCTGCTCCTTAGGTCAGTTCCGCACCCGAGTCATCCGAGCCCTCATCCTAAGCGTGTTCAGCGCTTGCGAAGGCCCCCGCGGACTCGCTCGAGGACCGGCGCGACCAGGTCGTCGATCTCACGGACCCGCAGCCTGCGCGCGACCACGACATAGATCCCGGCAAACACCAGGCCGCCGGCAGCCAGGGCCACGAGGTTATAGAGCCTGCCGTCGAGGACCTGTCCCACGGCGAGCTGAGCGAGGTAAGCCGCAACGGCCGCAACGACCGACGCGACACCGAGCCGGATGTAGGTTCGGCCAATCGCACCCAGGGGCAGGGACCCGAGCCGACGACGCGCCAGAACCAGACCGACCGCCATACCGGCGATATTGCTGAGCGCCTGACCAGCGCCAACGCCCACAGCGATCCACTGCAACGGGAGCAGCAGGCTGGCAAAGTTGGCGCTCGTGGCCACGACGGTGACCACGATCTGCAGCCTGAACGGCGTCCTTGCGTCTTCGAATGCGTAGAACGCCCGTTGAAGCAGGTACAGGACGCCGAACGGCACCAGCCCCACCATCATCGCCATCATCACCACGGCGATCCCCCGGGTACTGGCCGCACTACTGCCCTGGTACAACGTGGCCGTCGCAACAAAACCGAGGACGAACGAGCCCACGGTGGCAGGGACGGTGGCGACGGCGGTCAGGCGCATGCCCTTGTCGATGTCGGCGCGGACCTCACCGAGGTCGCCACGATGGGCGGCCTTGGACATTCGGGTGAACAACGCGGTGACCAGCGAGACGGTGACCAGCGAGTGCGGGAGCATGAAGATCAGGAAGGCATTGGTGTACGAGATCTTGCCCGGCACTGTGAGGCCCGCGCTTTCCCCTGCCTGGCCGGCGTAGGTCAGGACCCGGGAGGTGATGATGAAGCCCACCGTCGAGACAGCGAGGGCGGCGAAGGTCCACAGAGCCACCGTGGATGCCGTGCGCAGGCCGACGCCGCGAAATCCCCACCGTGGCGAGTATCGGAACCCCGAACGCCACAGCGGCACGATCAGCACGAGGGCCTGGGCGGCGACTCCGGCCGTTGCGCTTCCGGCGAGCACCCAGATCATCGGCGAGGTCCAGCCGGCGGGCTCGACCTGGTGCTGGTACATCACCAGGAAGTACGCCATCCCGGCGATGGCGACGATGTTCGCGAGCGCTGGTGCCCACATGTACGCCGCGAAGTGGCTGCGGGCGTTGAGCACCTGCCCCAGCAGTGTGTAGAGCCCGTAGAAGAAGATCTGCGGCATGCAGATCAGGGCGAAGGCGGTGCTCAGCGACAGCACGTCCGAGCCCCACCTCGATGTGCTGTAGAGCCTGACCAACAGCCCAGCCCCCAGCGTGAACACCACGGCGATCACGGCGATACCGATGATCGCGACGGTGAGCAGCCGGTCGATGTACTCGCGGCCACCGTCGGCATGGCTGGCGGCGCGCGTGATCTGCGGGACGAGGACCGCGTTGAGGACACCGCCGGCCAGGAGCAGATAGACGATGTTGGGCAGGGTGTTGGCAACATCCCAGGCATCACCTGACAGCGCCGTTCCCACGACGGCAAGCTGCATCGACGCCCGTACCACGCCCAGAACTCGTGAGGCGACTGTTCCGGCCGCCATCCCGGCGGTGGAGCGGGCCAACGAGCTGCCGCTGGCATCGGGCGAGACGGGCACGTCATCTGAGACGGGGCCGCCGTTGTCGACGGGCTCACTCATCGGGGAGCATCTCAGGTGTGGCGGGGCGTGACGAGCGGGTGGATCCGCGGCGGAGCGAACGATAGATCCCAAGCAGCAAGATGATGCTGGCCAGACCCCCCAGGACCCAGTAGAGCCAGGTGCCCGTGGGTTGGACGCGCACGCTGACCCGGGCCTTCTGCCCCAGCAAGGTGCCGTTGGGAGTCGTGAGGACGGCCTCGACGGGGACCAGCCCCGCGGCGATGGCAGTGACGCTCAGCTTCACGTTGGTCCGGCTTTTTGCGCCGATCTCCAGCGGCCCGGACTGCTGGTCTATCCGGAGCCTCGGCTGGCCAGGGGTCAGGGTCAGGTGGACATCGTGGACAGGAACCGCGAGATCGTTGACCACCGTGACCTGAACGACACCCCGGTCGGCGAAGAAGTTCACCGAGCTCGGCACGACGTGGACACCGCTGCTGACGGCCGTGATCGCCGACTGGGTGGCGGCGTCGATGACCGTGATTTCGCGAGGATGACCTCGCCAACGACTCGAGAGAACCTGTTCCTGAGCGTCCGTCCAACGCGCCCGGAAGGACTGTGTGTCGTCACGGATGCTGGCGACTCCGTCGATGGCGAGAGTCGTTCGCGAGATGTTCTGGAGCGTGGCCTGGGTCAGGGGGGACCTGCCAGGGCTGAGCGGGTCGGGAGCAGCCGGCGAGTTCGTCGTGGATGGCGTGGCAGGGCTGGGTGTCACAGTGGGTCCGAGGCCGGGCACGTCGGGAACGGCTGTTCCGGCGGCGGCGAGCAGCTGGTCGGTCGAGGTCGGTGTCAGCCAGGGAGCCTGGGCCACCGCGGCGAAGAAGGCGGTCAACACGCCAGGGTTGCCTGCGAACGCCCGGGGCGCTGTCACCAGCACCGATCGGTTTCGGGTTCCGGGCCGTTCGCCGAGCAAGGCCAGGGAGTCGGCCAGGAAGAGCTGGGTGGTGACAGTGCCGGATGCGGGAGTGGAGGTCTGCGCGAAGGTCCTGCTCAGGGCCTGGTCGTAGGCCAGCAGGGGCAGTCCGCCGACCGACTTGCGACTCGCGTCGTCGGTGTAGCCGCTTCGCATCGTCCGGGTCGAGGCGGAGACCACGGCGCCGGCAAGCCCCGATGAGGAGAACGCAGCCCTGAGCCTCTCCTCGAGACTCGTGGACAGCGCGCCGTCGACCGGCCAGGCGATGCCCGTGCGCGAGGAGCCGACAGCAGCTGCCAGTGCGGAGGGTCGGTCCAGCAGCGCAGCCACGGCACTCTGGCCTGAGGCCAGCGGGAGGAGAGCGGCGAGGTCGGGGTCGGCATACGGCAAGGACCAGAGGGTATGGCGCGGAGCGGCTTCCCTGAGCCTGTTCGCGAGCGCCGTGGTCGCCTCAGCGACGAGGTCGGTGCTCGTGCCGTCCGCGGGCGAGGGAGCGGTGGTGGGGGTTGGCGTGACGGAGGCTGTGGGGGTTGGGGTGGGGCTGGCCGGCGCGATGCCCGTGGCGGTGGCGAGCTGCGGCGGACCCAGGACAGCAGGATCGATCGCCCACGTGACCTTCGTGCTGTCGGTGCCCGTGATCACCCCACCCAGGCGTGAACCGGGCCCGACGGCTTTCGTCCATGCGGCCGTCCGCGCGGTGCTGTCGGGGCCGAACAGTGCCGGGTCTGGATCAAGGCACAGCGGAACCAGCCAGGCGATGGACAGCGGCTCGTACTCCTTTTTCGGGGACAATGCTGGGAGGAAGGTTCTCAGGTCGCCGAGCGCCTCTGACTGACTGGCGGTCTCGGGCGTCCCGCCGGTCACCTCGATGCTGACCGGCAGGACTGCGAACGACTCGCGATGGCTGATTGCCGTTGCAGGGATGACAAGCACGAAGGGTGCCACGGCCCCCGGTGCCAGGCTTGGGCCAATCGGGGTGGTTGCGACCTCAGCGACCGCCTGCTCGCCCACGGCGGCCCAGTCGGACACCGCGGTTCGGCTGGGCAGACCGCGGTCGCCGATGAGAGCGCGCACCACCGGCTTGTCGATCTGGAACGCGGCGGTATTTCGGATGGTCCCGGAGATGGTGACCAGAGTCCCGGGTTTCGCCACCGCCGGCGAGACGCTCGCAAGGGTCACGGATGCCGGCCCGGGCGGGGGTGCCGGGCGGGTGACGGTCGTCACTGTCGCCATGGTCGAGACGCTGGTCGCCGCGACCGCGCTGGCGGGTAGCCCGGATGCGATGCCCGGTGCCGCGGTGACCGCGAGCAAGACTACGGAGGCGGCCAGTCGGCATACGTGCCAGGGGTTCCTGGTCTTGCTCATGTGGCGCCCGCCAGGCGCTCCCAGGCGACCTGGGCGATCCGCTGCTCATTGACGAAGGTGAGGTGGTCATGGACACCGAGCAGGGGGAACCATGCCACGTCGATGGCCTCGGCATCTGGGTCGCCGGCGACGCTGAGCTCGCCCCCTGTGGCTTCCAGCAGGTAGTGGTGGACGACCTTGTGGACGCGCATCTGCGAGGTGGAGAACCAGTAGTCGATGGTGCCCAAGGAGGCCAGAACCCGTCCGGTGATGCCGGTCTCCTCGGCTACTTCACGCACGGCTGTCTGTTCGAGGGTCTCGTCCTTCTCGATATGTCCCTTGGGCAGGCACCACTCGACCCGTCCGGCCCGGTTGCGGCGCGCGATGACCGC
>JBDTMW010000098.1:0-8086 GCA_039934065.1 Actinomycetota bacterium
GGTCTGGCTGGTCGCTTCGGTCTCGGTCTCGGTCTGGGTCGCTTCGGTCTCCGCCGGTGTGGTCGCTGTGGTCTGGCTGGTCGCTTCGGTCTGGGCCGCTTCGTCAACCTCGACGTTGTTCACGATCTCTTGCCCCTCAACTGCGGCCTCGGGCTGGTCGGCGGAGGCTTCCGCAAACTGCATCGGGGCGACCATCGCCACGCCGCCAAGTGTCGCCAGCATCTGTCGCACGTTGCTGAGCTGTGCGTTGATGCTGTCGCGCCGCTGCGTGGCTGCAGCGAGCTCGCGCTCGGAGTCTCCGCGGATGCGCTCTGCCTTGGTCTTGGCCTCCGCAACCAGCGTCAGGGCCTGCGTCGTCGCCTGCTCGAGCTGCTGGGCAGACTTCGACGCTGACTCGTGCTGGGCACGCTCTGACTCGTTGCGGATCTCCTCTGACCGCGCCTGGACAGCGGCCAGCTCCTGCTCGGCGGCAGAGATTTCGGACAGGAGCTCCAACGCAGAGGTTTCGCGTCGGGCGGCCAGGGTGGTCTCGAAGTCGACGGCTGAGGCGGCGGACTTGGCGCGTGCTCGCTCATACACGGCTTCTGCCTCTTCCAGCCGGGCCATTGCCTGGCGGTCCGCATCGTCTACGAGGCTGTCAGCGTGCCGTTTGGCCTCTTCCAGGATCCGGGCCACCTCGGAGTCGGCGGCGCTGCGAGTCTCGTTCGCGTAGTCGTCCGCCTGCTGGCGGGTGGCGAGAGCACTCTCATCCGCGAGGGCGTGATGATGAGCGGCGTCCGCCTGAGCGCGGGTCCGCATCTCGTCGGCTTCCTTGTCCGCCAGCGTCAGGATTGAGCCGATGCGCTCGCCAAGCCCCGCGTAGGTAGGTGCTGCAGCTTTCAGCTGCGCCTCGGCGACGTCGCGCGCCCGTTCTGCCTGGCGTTCGAGCTCGCCTTGGAGCTGGACGCGGGCGGCCTCGAGCTTGCTGACCTGGATGGTGCGCTCACCGGCCTCCTGCTGTGCGGCGGCGGCTGCCTGGGCCAGCTCGTGCACATGCTGGTCCACCTGGGCGGGGTCGTAACCGCGGAGGACGTTGCGGAAGTGGGCGCTCGTGTCGGTCATGGGGTTCCTGTCGTCGCTTCGGTGGTGCGGGATGGACTGAGAATTAAGCTCTGGGAGATGGACGCTGATCCGTTGACGCCCGGCGACGTGACCGTGTCAACAGCCTCAGGGCCCCCGACAACAGCCTTCGAGTCCTCTGACACGGCCAGGGCCTCGATGACGCCGGAGAGGTGGCCGAGCTGTTCGGTGATGTCATCACGCCTCTGGGCCAGCACTGCCACCTCTGCGCGGGCCAGGATGAGCAGGTCGCGTGCTTCGGCCCGGCTGGCGTCGGCATCCGCCCGGGCGGCGGCAAGGGTGGCCGTTGCTTCCTCGCGGACCGCCCGTCGGTGATCGTGGGCTTCGGTCTGCAGTCGAGCCACTTCGGCGGCAGCCCGTTCTCGCAGAACCCGGGCCCCGTTCTCGGCCTCGTCCAGTCGCCGCTGGCCGCGCTCGAGCCGAGCTTGTGCCGTCAGGTCAGTCTCGGTGACCACGCGCTCTGCATGCGCCCGCGCCTGCTCGCGGGTGGCTGCGGTGTCCTTTTCGGCCGCATCAAGAACGGCCTTCGCCTGCGCACGCAACCGCTCGGCTTCGGCCGACGCCTCGGCCACTGCGGCTCGCGCTCGCAGGGCGACGCGGGAAATGACGTCCTCGAGCTGTCGGCGGCGAGCCGTGAGATGGACAGCGTTCCGGGCGTGGCCGGCCAAGCGGATCCGTTCGGCCTCGATCTCGGCTGTCGACAGAAGAGATCGGACGGTGTCTTGGGCCCAGAGCATGTGTTCGGCCGCGTCACCCAGGACTCGATCGGCATCCTTGGTTGCGGCATCGCGAGCGGAGGTGATCTCAGCGGCGGCGGCTGCTCGCAGCTCAGCAATCTCTGCCCGCGCGTGGTCGAGCTCTTCCACCGCGGTGGCACGCGTTGCGGCAGCCTCCGTGCTGGCCACTGAGATGGCATCGCTGGCAGCATCCTCGGCAGCGACCCGGATCGAGGTCGCGTGCTGTACGGCTGTCTCGGAAAGCTCGTGCAGCTCGGCTTCGACCCGTATCCGCTGGGACTCGAGGCGCGCGGCGGTCTCGGTCTGCAGTGTCGCGTTGGCATCCCTGACCTGCTCGAGCTCGCTGGTCGCCAGACCGCGAAGGCGTTGGCTCTCGGCCTGTGCGCTATCGCGGATCTCATCGGCCTCCGCCTGGGTGCTGCCCACGAGGCTCTCACTGGTCTGGGCTGCGGCCTCGGCAACCAGCGTGGCCTGGTCCGCAGCGTCCGCCACGAGCTGGGCTGCCTCTTCCTGCGCCTCGTGAAGTCGCGCCTTAGCCGAACGTTGGGCGCTGAGTGCGTCTTCGTGAACGCTGGTCGCGTCGGTGAGAATTCGCCTCGCCTCATCATGCGCGGCATGGGCGTCGGCGCGCAGTGCGGCAGCCTCTGCTTCGACCTCGGCACGAAGGTGATCCGCAAGGGCCTGGGCTCGGGACAACAACCCGAACGCAGCCGAGCTGGGCTCCTCGGCGGCCTTGTCCGGGTCACCTGAGGCCTCGTTCGGGGATCCGGGCGGGACGGTCACGTGATCAATGATCCCATGTGACTAGTGAGTCGCAAGTCCCAGCCCGATTATGGACTGGCGCTGACCATGTATGGCGGCCGGTGACACGCGCGTTCTGCCAATAGCTGAGCACGGCGCGGTCCGGGCGCGCCTAGAGTGGGCCGCATGGATCGCCGAATCTTCGGTATCGAGAACGAGTACGGCGTCACGTGCACGTTCGGCGGACAACGACGGCTGACTCCCGACGAGGTGGCGCGCTACCTCTTTCGCAAGGTCGTGTCCTGGGGGCGGTCCTCAAACGTCTTTCTCGCCAACGGGTCCCGGCTCTATCTCGACGTCGGCAGCCACCCTGAGTACGCCACGCCCGAGTGCGACGACGTCCGCCAGCTGGTGACCCACGACAAGGCCGGTGAGCGCATCGTCGAGGGGTTGGTGGCTGACGCCCAGCAGCGGATAGCTGACGAGGGCATCTCCGGCGACATCTACGTGTTCAAGAACAACGCCGACTCTGCCGGCAACTCCTATGGCTGTCACGAGAACTACCTCGTCAGGCGGGCCGGAGAGTTCCAGAAGCTGTCCGACGTCTTGATCCCGTTCCTGGTCAGCCGTCAGATCACCTGTGGATCCGGCAAGATCACCACCACGACCCGCGGGGCGACCTACTGCGTCAGCCAGCGGGCGGACCACATCTGGGAGGGCGTCTCAAGCGCGACCACGCGATCCCGGCCCATCATCAACACCAGGGACGAGCCGCACGCCGACGCCGAGAAGTACCGCCGGCTCCATGTCATCGTCGGTGACTCCAACATGAGCGAGACGACCACGATGCTGAAGGTCGGCTCGGCCGACCTGGTGCTTCAGATGTTCGAGGCCGGCGTGATGCTGCCGGACCTCACGCTCGAGAACCCGATCCGGGCGATCCGCGAGATCAGCCATGACATGACTGGCCGCAAGAAGGTCAAGCTCGTCGACGGTCGCGAGCTGAGTGCGGTGCAGATCCAGACCGAGTACTACGAGCGAGCCAAGGCTTTTGTCGAGGGAGAGGGTCTGGGCGACCCGACCCACAAGAGCGTCCTGGACCTGTGGCACCGGACGCTCACCGCGGTGGAGACAGGGGACCTGGGCCTCGTGGGCACCGAGATCGACTGGGTGATCAAGTACCTGCTGATCGCGCGCTACTCCGCCAAGCACGACCTGTCCCTGTCCAGTCCGAGGATCGCCCAGCTCGATCTGGCCTATCACGACATCAATCGTGACCGAGGTCTCTTCTATCTTCTTCAACGACATGGCAATGCGGCCCGCGTCTGCTCTGACCTCGAGATCTTCGAGGCCAAGAACCTCCCCCCGCAGACCACGCGAGCCAAGCTGCGCGGCGACTTCATCCGTGCCGCCCAAGAGCACAAACGGGACTTCACCGTCGACTGGGTGCACCTGAAGCTCAATGACCAGGCCCAGCGGACGGTCTTGTGCAAGGACCCCTTTGCTGCCGTCGACGCTCGGGTCGAGCGACTGATCGCCAGCATGTGACCGACGATGTCGGCACGGCATCGGGGGAGTCGACGCAGCGCTGACCCGGCCTGGACAGCGCCCATTCGGAAGCACGCAGGTCACGGCGTTATGGTGTAGTGAATCCGTCACCCGAGCGATCGAAGGTTATCAGCGTGCGCCTGTCCCGTTTACGTGTTGTGTCTGCCGCCATGGTCCTGCCACTGGCCCTCCTGGCGGCGTGTGGCTCGGGAGACGCCGCCGCCAAGGTAGGGAATGCCCTCGACAGCATCACCGTCGCCGGCACGGACAAGGCCCCCACCGTGACCTTCAAGACCAAGCCGTTGACGGTGAAGGCCACGACCACCAAGGTCATCACCGCAGGCAAGGGCGCCACGCTGACCAAGGCCAACTCGATCATGTTCAGCTACTCCCTGTTCAACGGCAAGGACGGGAAGCAGATCGAGACCAGCTTCGGCAAGGAGACCGTCCCTCTGGACCTCTCCTCCACGTCGCTGCTGCCCGGCCTGAGCAAGGGCCTGACCGGCCAGCAGATCGGCACCCGGCTGCTCGTCGCCATCCCGCCGTCTGACGCTTTCGGTGCTGAGGGCAACACCCAGGCCGGCTTCGGCCCCAACGACACGATCGTCTTCTTCATCGAGCTGGTCTCGGCCAGCACGCCGTTGGCGACGGCCAGCGGCACGGCGGTTGCTCCCAAGGCAGGGCTGCCGACCGCCACAGTCGATGGCGCCAAGGCGGCCCAGATCACTGTTCCCAAGACTGCCCCGCCCAAGACCCTGGTCATCCAACCCCTGATCAAGGGCGCAGGGGCGATCGTCAAAACCGGCCAGAACCTCAAGGTCAACTACACCGGGGTGTTGTGGAAGGACGGCAAGAAGTTTGACGCCTCCGGCGACCGCGGCACACCGTTCGAGACACCGATCGGCGTCGGGCAGGTCATCAAGGGCTGGGACACGGGCCTGGTCGGACAGACCGTCGGGAGCCGCATCCTGCTCGTGGTGCCGCCGGCCGACGGGTATGGCACGAAGGGCTCACCGCCGCTGATCGGTGCCACGGACACCCTGGTCTTCGTCGTCGACATCCTTGCCGCGAACTGACACCCTCACCGCCCGTCATCTCCATCGCGAGTCGTCCCCACAGCGACTTGACCGCCCGACCGAAAGGACCCCGCATCATGGGTTTTGACCCCAACACCACCAAGCCTGAGATCGACTTCCCGGGCGACGTTCCCCCCACTGAGCTGGTCATCGAGGACATCACGCAGGGTGATGGCGCCGAGGCAAAGACCGGTGACACCATCAGCGCCCACTATGTCGGTGTCGCCCACTCAACCGGTGAGGAGTTCGACGCCTCGTGGACCCGCGGAGCGCCTCTGGCCTTCCGGCTCGGCGTCGGTCAGGTCATCAAGGGCTGGGACGACGGCATCGTCGGCATGAAGGTCGGGGGCCGCCGCAAGCTGACCATTCCCGCCGACCTCGCCTATGGCGACCGTGGTGCAGGCGGCGCGATCAAGCCCGGCGAGACCCTGATCTTCGTCGTGGACCTGGTCGGAGTCAGCTGAGCCCGCTGAGCCGAGCTTGACCTGCTTCACCCCGTATGCCGTGTCTCCCTTCCCGGGACACGGCATACGTCGTCCTTGGCGGAGTGCTCAGTGACCCAACAGCGTCGCGGCGTGGCGACCTGCGGCCGCGGCGGCCAGGAACGCCGCCTCATCCTGGTCCGGGCCGCGTCCCATGGTTGACAGTCGCACCGGGCTCGAGGCCAGCGCATCTCGCAGGCCGGCGGTGTCCACCTCGAACAGCTGAAGTCGTCCCGAGCTGTCCAGTGCAAGCTCGCGTGCCTGGTCACGAACCAGGTCGCCGAACGCTCCGCCCAGCAGCGGGACCGGCAGGTCAGCCGGGGCCATGGCAACTCGGCCGTAAGCCGTCAAGCTGTGATGGGAGATGCCGCGATGGCGTTCCCGCTCGTCGACTTCGGAGATGCGCAGCGAGCCGATGGCGCGGCCGCCCAGAACCGCGGTGGCATTGACCGCCTCGCCTGTCGCGACGCCGGAGTATCCCCACGGGGAGCCGGTTCCCAGGTTGCCCGGTCCCTGCGCGACGATGACCACGTCGGCGTGAAGGACGTGGGCCGCGGCCAGAAGGCCGGTGTGGACGTTGACAGCCTCGAGGTCGCCGCCGAAGGACTGGCCCACCGTGACGGTGCCGGCGAGCCAGCCGGCTTCGCACAGCCCGGCCACCGAGTGTGAGAAGGCGATCGGAAGGGCGCCCCCGTCGGTCATGACATAGACGGCCCGAACGCCGGGCTCGGCGTCGCGCAGACCGGCCAGGATGGCAGGCACGGCCGAGTGCAGGTCGGCCATGATGACGGGGAGGTCGTTGATCCCGGTGGCTTTGCGCAGCAGGTCGTGATGGGGGCTTTCCTGCTCATCGACCCCGAGGACCATCGTCTGCATCGGCGTGTAGCGCGCCTTGACGATGTGGCCCGGGCCAACAGGCGGGTCGGCCGGCAGGCGATCAGGGATCGCCACGATGAGCGCCATCCCCCCCGTGCCCAGCCCGCGATCCAGGGCCCCGACGTTGAGCAGGACGCGGTCGCCCGGCAGGGGCTCGCCGACCAGGTCGGTGTAGGCCAGGGCAGGGATCGTCTTGCCCGCCGCACCGGTCATCGTCACGTCGAACTCGATGGCTCCGCGCCACTGTGAGCGAACTTGTCCGACGGTTGCCTCGCGCCACTGGATCACGCCACGAACAGTAGTGCTGGCGAGACCTCGCGGCGCTGGCTGTTCCGGTAGCGTCGGGCCCCATGAGCACCCAGCCCCACGCGGCAGTCAAGATCGAGCGCCTGCTCAACCTGGTGATCTGTCTGCTCTACACGCGAATGCCATTGTCCAAGGCCAAGATTCGCGACGCAGTGCCGCAGTACGGCAACACCGCTTCCGATGAGGCGTTCGACCGGATGTTCGAACGTGACAAGGACGAGCTGCGTCAGCTCGGAGTGCCGCTGGTGACCGAGCCGCTTGATGCGTTCTTCGACGATGAGCCCGGCTATCGCATCGACCGCAGGGAGTACGCACTTCCCGAGATCTCCTTCGCCGCAGACGAGCTCGCCGTCCTGGGCCTGGCCAGCCGGGCGTGGGCGCAGGCCAGCCTCGCAGGACCGGCAGCACAGGCGCTTCGCAAGCTCAAGGCCGCGGGCGTGGAACGCGATGATGCTTCCCTGATCGGTCTCGAACCTCGTGTCCGTACCGTTGAGCCCGCCTTCGAGAACGCGAAGAACGCTGTGCTGGCACGTATTCCGGTGAGTTTCTCCTACCGGGCTGCGGGCTCCGGGGAGGCGACCACTCGCCACGTCCAGCCATGGGGAATCGCCTCCTGGCACGGTCGCTGGTACCTCACCGCGTTCGACACCGACAGGGGTGCACCGCGGGTATTCCGGCTAGGCCGGATCGACGGCGAGGTCACGTTC
Source organism: Actinomycetota bacterium (assembly GCA_039934065.1). GTDB lineage: Bacteria > Actinomycetota > Actinomycetes > Actinomycetales > Dermatophilaceae > UBA4719. The sequence continues at coordinate 7,593 of JBDTMW010000098.1, forward strand.
GAGGGTGAGCCGGCGTCATACGAGGTGCCGGCTGGCCACGAGCCCAAAGCGATGATCAGCAACATGGCCGTCGAGCGCGATCCACAGCCGGCAGTCCTGCGGGTGAGAGCCGGCGCCGGGCACAGCCTGCGCCGCCGGGCCCGCGCGGTTGAGGACGCCGACGGCACCTGGGGGCGTCTCGACATCGACTTCACCGACACCGAAGCCTTCTCCCAGGAGATCAGCAGCTTCGGGCCCGACGTCGTGGTGGACACACCTTCGGCGCTTCGCGAGTCCGTGATCCGCAGGCTGACGGGGGCTCTCGGCTCCGGACCCGGCAGCACCGGGCGCATCACCGAAGGGCCGAGCGTATGAACGCCAAGAAGCAGCCGACCGAAACGGCCAACGAACGGCTGTCACGACTTCTGACGATGGTGCCCTGGCTGCTCAACCGGCAGGGTGTCGAGATCGAGGAGGTGGCCCGGGAGTTCGGGGTGACGCCGGCGCAGGTCGAG
>JBDTMW010000099.1:0-8055 GCA_039934065.1 Actinomycetota bacterium
CCTTGGGCAGGCACCACTCGACCCGTCCGGCCCGGTTGCGGCGCGCGATGACCGCGATGCGGGCGACCCCCTCGTGAACGTCGATGACCACACCGCCCGCCGAGATCTCCTCGACCGACGGGAGTCGGCGTGGCTGCCGGGTGGGCGGCAGCGCAGAGGAGTCCATCGCGCCACTGTAACCAGCAAGAGCGGTAGTCCGGACTCGGCACGCGAAGAGACGGCGGGGCCGGGGCATGCGTCCGGTCACCTACTCTTGGCTCTCGTGGCTACCTCTGATCAGACCAGCGCCCTCCTTCGTGAGGCCGTGCGCCGGCTGGCTCCGATTCTGCCGCTGCTGACCGAGCTGGGCTCCCGCTTCGTGGACGCGGGTCACGAGATCGCCCTGGTCGGTGGCCCGGTCAGGGACGCGTTTCTGGGGCGGGTGTCACCGGACCTGGACTTCAACACATCGGCTAGCCCGGAACAGACCCACGCCATCCTGGCCCGCTGGGCGGACGCCAACTGGGACGTTGGCCGGCTCTTCGGGACGATCGGTGCGCGCAAGGGCGGCCACATCATCGAGGTCACGACGTATCGCGCGGACGCCTATGACCGCACCACCCGCAAGCCGGTGGTGGCGTTCGGCGACAACCTCCTGGACGATCTGGTCCGCCGGGATTTCACCGTCAACGCGATGGCGATGAAGCTCCCATCGCTGGAGTTCGTGGATCCGCACCACGGGCTGGCCGATCTGGCCGCCCGCGTGCTGCGCACTCCGGGAGCACCCGAGGTGTCCTTCGCCGACGACCCGTTGCGGATGATGCGAGCTGCACGCTTCGTGTCTCAGCTGGGCTTCACCGCGGCACCCGAGGTCGTCGAGGCGATGACCACCATGGCGGACTCGCTGGACATCGTGTCAGCCGAGCGAGTCCGCGACGAGTTCGTCAAGCTGATCATGGGCCGCGCCCCCCGCCAGGGCCTGGCGCTGTTCGTCTTGTCAGGCCTCGCCGCCGACGTTCTTCCCGAGCTTCCGGCGCTCAAGCTCGAGGTCGACGAGCACCATCGGCACAAGGACGTCTACGAGCACTCGCTGATCGTGCTCGAGCAGGCCATCGCCCTGGAAGGCCCGAGCGACGGACCCGCCGAGGACGTGCCTGGACCGGACCTCGTCCTTCGCCTGGCCGCCTTGCTGCACGACATCGGCAAGCCGGCGACGCGCCGCTTCGAGGACGCCGGCGGTGTGAGCTTCCACCACCACGAGGTCGTCGGCGCCAAGCTGGCCGCACGCCGGTTGAAGGCGATGCGCTTCGACAAGGAGACCATCAAGGCCGTGTCCAGGCTGATCGAGCTGCACCTGCGTTTCCATGGTTACGGGGGTGGTGAATGGACCGACTCGGCCGTACGCCGCTACATCACTGACGCCGGGCCGCTGCTGCCTCGTCTGCATCGTCTGACCCGCTCGGACTGCACGACCCGAAACCTGCGGAAGGCCCAGAGCCTGTCGCGCACCTATGACGATCTCGAGGCGCGCATCATCCGCCTGTTGGAGAAGGAACAGCTGGATGCCGTGCGTCCGGAGCTGGACGGCACCGAGATCGCCGAGGTGCTGGGGATCGCTCCGGGGCCGGTGCTGGGCCGGGCGTACAAGTACTTGCTCTCTGTCCGCATGGACCAGGGACCCATCGGCAAAGAGGCGGCGATCGTGGCGCTGCAGGCGTGGTGGGCGACTCAACCTGAGTCGACTCAGGTGACCTGACCTGAGCTGACCTGAGCCTTCGGTTCGGCTGTGGACAACCCACGGCGTGGTCTGGCCCTGCATGTCAGCATGCGGCATGGTCAATGTCGGGGCGAAGGTTCTTTTCTGCGGTGAAGAGTTCCCGGCGGTGGCTGGCCGGCGGCTGACGATCGGGCGTTCGGGGGACGTCGAGATCGACGACAACCCCTACCTCCACCGCAGCTTCCTGGTGGTCGCCCACGAGGCGGGCCTGTGGTGGCTGTCCAACGTCGGCTCGATGTTGACGGCCACCGTTGCTGACGACACGGGGCTGTTCCAGGCGTGGCTTTCGCCGGGCGCACGGATTCCCTTGGCATTCAACCGGATTGCGGTCTGGTTCACCGCAGGGCCGACCACCTATGACTTCGAGATCGTGATCGACAACCCGGCCTTCGTGTCTGCGGCCCCCGACCCGGCCGGCCAGGACCACTCCGGTGGGATGACCGTCGGCCGGGTGTCGCTCACGGCCGACCAGAAGCTGCTCATTGTGGCTCTCTGCGAGAACCACCTGTCGCGCGGTTATCCGGGCAGCAGCCAGATCCCGTCCTCGGCCGCTGCCGCAGCACGCCTGGAATGGACCATCACCCGGTTCAACCGCAAGCTGGACAACGTCTGCCAGAAGCTGTCCGACGCCGGCAACCGGGGGCTGCATGGCGGCATCGGCAATCTGGCAAGCAACCGCAAGTCCCGCCTCGTCGAGCATGCCCTGTCGACCCGGCTCGTCACCGAATGCGACCTGGCGCTGCTGGGCGGCGGGCCGTCCCGGTGAAGCTGAAGCTCACCCTGCAGCCACCGGCACGGCAGCCCTCGATGGCGTCTCCACTCACGGTCTGGTCACCGTCACCGTCGTCAGCGGGTGTGGCAAATCGAGATCTGGTCGCCACCATGGACTCCTCGACGACCATCGGGGACCTGGCGACCTACCTCGTGCGCGCGGACCCGCGCACGTCCGAGCTTCACGGGCCCAACGAGTGCGACCTCACGCTGACCCTGGTCGCCCAGGGCAACCATCCGCTCGATCCTCGCTCGACCGTGCCGGAGAGCGGCCTCCGCTCGGGGGACCGGGTTGCCGTGACCCGGCGCAGCGAGCCCTTCGTGGATGCCGGCTGCGCGGTCGCGGTGGCCTCGATCGTGGCGGGTCCGGACAGCGGCAACCAGTTCCCGCTGTGGCGCGGCACGGCATACATCGGTCGTGGGCACGACTGCGAGATCCAGGTGAGCGACTCCTCGGTCTCACGCCGTCACGCGAGGCTCGTTGTCGCGGGGCCCGCCGAGCTTCCTGAGGTGGTTGACCTCGGATCGGCCAACGGGCTGTCGATCGGAGGCGTCGAGGTGCCGCGCGCGGTTCTGGCGGCTGGCGATCGGGTCCGGCTCGGCGACACCGAGGTCGAGGTACGCCTGCTCGTGAGCGACTCTGACCCGGCCGGCGGTGACTCGCCGCATGCGGGGTTCTCAAGATCGCCGCGGATCGCCCCGCTGTTCGAGGGCAGGCAGTTCGAGCTGCCCGAGCTGCCCGAGCGACCCAAGCCGTCGCGGATTCCGTGGCTGGCCATGTTGTTTCCGGTATTCATGGGTGTGGGCCTGTTCGCGTTGACCCGCAGCCCCTATTCGCTGATGTTCGTCCTCATGTCCCCGATGATGATGCTCGGCAACCACGTCGAACAGACCCGGGGAGGCAAGAAGGAGTTCGAGAGCCTCATGCGGGACTTTCGCGTGGATCTCGAGATCTTGCACGCCGAGATTCGCGAGTCGTTGCAGGTCGAGGCCGACCGGCGCGGCCACGAGAACCCGTCCAGTGCCCGCTGCATAGAAGCTTGCCGCCAGCTCAGCCCTCTGCTGTGGACGCGGCGCCGGGACACACCCGGGTTCCTTCAGCTCCGGCTCGGAACCGGGACGCTGCCGTCGCGCAGCTCGATCAGGATGCCGTCGGTCGGCCGGTCCACGGCGCAGGCCTGGCTCGAGGTGGCTGCTTCGATCGACGGCCTGTCCACCGTGGCCGCGGTCCCGATAGTCGTCGACCTGCTCGCCACTGGAGCGATCGGCGTGTCGGGCCTTCGCAGTGCAGCGCTGCCGGTGGCCAGATCCCTTGTGCTGCAGGCAGTTTCGCTTCATTCACCTGCTGACCTGATCGTGGCCGCCTTCGCGTCCTCTGCCTCCGCGACGGACTGGGACTGGCTCAAGTGGGTGCCTCACACGACATCGCCGCACAGCCCGGTCTCGGCCACCCACCTGGCCAGCGCGGCTCCCATGTGCTCGGCGCTGTTGTCCGAGCTCGAGGACCTGGTCAGCTCAGCGCCAGAGCCCACGCAGGACGGTGACCGTGAGCATCCACGAGTGTTGGTCCTGGTCGAGAACGACGCGCCCGTGGAACGCAGCCGGCTGGTCCAGCTCGCCGAACGGGGTTGGCATCACGGCATCTACGTGGTCTGGCTTGCGCCCTCGACGGTCTTGCTCCCTGCGGCCTGCCGGGTCTTCGTCGAGGTCGGCGCGAGCGAGGGTGAAGTTGGTTACGTGAAGGAGGGCAGGCTGGTCACGCCAGTCACGGTTGATGTCGCCGGCCTGGACCAGACCCTGACGGCGGCACGTGCCCTCGCGCCCGTCGAGGACTCCGGTGCACCGGTTGACGACGCCAGCGACCTGCCACGCACGGTCTCGCTGCTGACGCTCACCGGCACCGAGCTGGCCGGTTCCCCCGATGCCGTGATCGAGCGCTGGGGTGAGAGCCGGTCGATCCTCACCGGCCCCTTCGCCCCCGAGACCCCCAGCCGAAGGCCCGGCAACCTGCGAGCGATCGTCGGCCAGGCGGCACAGGGGACGTTCTCCCTCGACCTGCGTGCCGACGGGCCGCATGCCCTTGTGGGGGGGACCACCGGCGCCGGCAAGTCCGAGCTGCTCCAGGCATGGATCCTCGGTATGGCGGCCGCGCACTCTCCGCAGCGGGTCACCTTCCTGCTCGTGGACTACAAGGGCGGTTCGGCCTTTCGCGACTGCGTGGACCTGCCGCACACCGTCGGTCTCGTGACCGACCTCTCGCCGCATCTCGTCCGGCGCGCACTGGCCTCACTCTCGGCTGAGCTGCGCTACCGCGAGCACCTGCTGGCGCAGTACCAGGCCAAGGACCTTGTCGAGCTCGAGCGGCGTGGCGAGGTCGACGCCCCGCCGAGTCTGGTGATCGTCGTCGACGAGTTCGCGGCCCTGGTTCAGGAGGTCCCGGGGTTCGTCGAGGGTGTGCTCAACGTCGCGCAGCGCGGTCGATCGCTGGGTCTGCACCTGATCCTGGCGACACAGCGTCCTGCGGGTGTCATCAAGGACAACCTGCGCGCCAACACCAACCTGCGACTGGCGTTGCGGGTCGCCGACGAGAATGACAGCTCGGACGTTCTTGGCTCGACCGTGGCCGCTCATTTCGACCCGGCTCTGCCCGGCCGCGCCGTGTCCAAGAGCGGGTCGAGGGGACTCACGCCGTTCCAGGCGGGCTATGCGGGCGGGTGGACCCCCGATACTCCTTCACCACCTGAGATTCGGGTTGAGACGCTCCACTTCGGGCCCGGCTCGTTGTGGGAGCCGTCGCTCACCCAGGCGGACCTCGAGCCCGACGTGGCGGAGCTCGGCCCGACCGACGTCCAGCGGCTCGTGGCGACCATCGGCGTCGCTGCCACCACCGCGGGCCTGTCGAAGCCGCGCGCGCCGTGGCTCCCTGAGCTGCATCCGACCTACGACCTGGGACTCCTGGCCGTTGCAGGGCGCGACGGCGATCTGGTCTTCGGCGTGGCGGACGACCCGGACTGCCAGGCCCAGCCCGTCGTGGCGTTCAACCCCGACAACGAGGGCAATCTCGCCGTCTTCGGCGCCAGCGGCTCGGGGAAGAGCGCGTTCTTGCGGACCATCGCGCTCGCGGCCGGGTTCTCTGCGCGGGGCGAGGGTGGCGGGCCGAGTCACGTCTATGGCATTGACTTCGGCAACCACGCTCTGGCGATGCTCGAGTCGCTGCCTTACGTGGGAAGCATCGTGCCCGGCGCCGATCACGAGCGGGTCACCCGGCTGCTGGTGTTCCTGCGCGACATGGTGGACGAGCGCGCGACGCGCTACTCCAGAGCCAGCGCCGCAACGATCACGGACTACCGTCGCATCGCCAGGGCACCGGACGAGCCGCGGATCATCGTGCTGGTCGACGGGCTGAGCGCCTTCCGCCAGGCGTACGAGACGGGTGGCAGAATCCGATGGCTCGACCTGTTCACCTCGCTGGCCGCCGCCGGCCGACCGGTGGGCGTTCACTTCGTGATCTCGGTGGACCAGCGCACCGGTATGCCGAGCTCCCTGGCATCCGCTGTTCAGCGCCGCGTGGTTCTGCGGATGGCCCACCCCGATGACTACGGCTTCCTCGGCGTTTCCGCTGATGTTCTGGGCATGGGCTCGCCGCCCGGACGAGGCCTGTTCAATGGCGCAGAGATCCAATGCGCCGTCCTCGGCGGCGCGGCCGAGGTCGCGATCCAGTCGCGTGCACTGTCGGAGCTCGCCGACGTCGTGCGGAGCGCGGGCACCAACCAGGCTCCTCCGATCGGCGCCCTGACCGAACGGGTCCTGATGGATGCTCTTCCATGTCACATCGACGGGCTCCCGGTGCTCGGTGTCGGTTCGACGAGCCTGGCGCCGTTGGCGTTCGAGCCGAGCGGGTCATTCGTGGTCACCGGCCCCTCGGGTAGCGGGCGCACCACGAGCCTGGCGTCGCTGGCCCGTTCGCTCCATCGCTGGAACCCTGAGATGACGCTCTACTTCTTCACACCGAAGCGGTCCTCCGAGCTCGCAGCGCTGACGGAATGGACGCAGGTTGCCGCGGGGATCGATGCCGGTGTCGCGTTGTCCACGCGACTGCAGACGGAACTGCACGAGGGCAGCCAAGGGGGACCGATGGCAGTGGTCATTGAACGAGTGGACGACCTGGCGGGCACCGCGGCCGAGTCGTCCCTGTCCGGTCTGGTCAAGGCATGCATCGACAACCAGCACCTCGTTGCAGCTGAAGGCGAGGTGATGTTCTTCAGCTCTGGCTTCGGCCTCGCCGCCCTGTTGAAGACCTCGCGTTCGGGCCTGGTTCTGCAGCCGGAGGGGGTCGAGGGGCAGACCGTCTTTCGCTCCACCTTCCCGGCGCTGAGCCGGACAGACCTGCCCCAGGGTCGCGGGTTCCTCGTGGGACGTGGGCGTCCGGAGCTGCTCCAGGTAGCCCTCCCCGAGTAGGGGAGTGCTCCCCATCGACAGTGCATGACGGGGCACGTAGTTTCGGGCTGGTCGGGTTGGTGAACGTCCTTCGAAGGGGAACCAGATGAGCAACAACGGTGGCGGCAGCTCGTGGGAGGGCATGAACCCCGACGTCGTGGAGGCCCAGGCTCGCATCCTCCAGGGGCTGTCGCAGGAGATCACCGCCCTGATGAACAAGATCGAGGGTGAGACGTCGCAGCTCGCCAATGCCTGGCACGGCGATGACTCCAACAGGTTCGCAGCCGACTGGGCCGGCACGCACAAGCCGGTGTTCGCCATGGCGGCCACGCTCCTTCAAGGCATGAGCGACATCAGCCAGCGCAGCGCCGGTCAGCAGCGGACCACCTCGTCGAGCTGACGTCCGTCAGCGTTGAGTCGTTTTCGGAAGGGATTGTGATGGCTGTCAGCCAAGGCATGGATCGTCCGGCAGTACTGATGGTTGCGGGTCAGCTGGACTCCGACCAGCAGACGGTGACAGATCTGATGCAACGAACCTCGTTGGTGGTCGGCACCCTCAGCCAGAACTGGTTCGGTCCCGACTCGAGCCAGTTCGCCGCGGACTGGGTGACTCACTCCAGGTCGCTGCAGATGGCGGCTGACTCGATGGCGATGATGTCCAAGAGCGCTCGCATCCAGGCTGCGGACCAGGAGACAACCTCGAACAGCTAGGCATGCTCTCGTCCGCGCCACCTCACCAGCTGGGCGGGTCTATCGGCGCACAGAAGGGCCCGGTTCCAGAAAACGGAACCGGGCCCTTCATTGTCCTGACCGGCCCACCCGAGGTGGGCACCCGTCATACGGTGTGGAAGATCAGCGCTCTTCGGTGCCGGCGATGAACGCCTCGAGCTTCGCGCGGCCGATGTCGTCGGGGCGCTGCACGGGCGGGGACTTCATCAGGTAGGACGAGGCGGAGATCAGGGCGCCGCCGATGCCACGGTCCTTGGCGATCTTCGCCGCGCGGATGCAGTCGATGATGATGCCGGCCGAGTTGGGGGAGTCCCAGACCTCGAGCTTGTACTCCAGGTTCAGCGGCACGTTGCCGAACGCGC
>JBDTMW010000100.1:0-8026 GCA_039934065.1 Actinomycetota bacterium
AGCTGGGACTCCATGTTGGAGATCATGCCGCCGGGGATCTGGCTGTCGAAGATGTTGGTCTCGACGTTGAAGGAGGACATGAACTCGGTATAGCGGGGCTTGACCTTGGCGAAGTGCTCCTTGATCTTGCCCAGTCGCAGCTTGTCAAGATCGGCGATGTAGCCAGTGCCCTCGAGCATCTCCTGCAAGGACTCGGTGGGGTTGTGACCTGGGCCCAGGGACATCGAGCTGATGGCGGTGTCGACGACATCTGCGCCGGCTTCGATGGCCTTCATCAGCGACACCAGGGTCACCCCGGTGGTCGCGTGACAGTGCACATTGATCTGCATGTCCGGCAGGTCGGCCTTGATGGCAGAAACGATGTCGTAGGCCGGCTGCGGCTTGAGCAGTGCAGCCATGTCCTTGATGGCCAGGGAGTCGACACCCAGATCAGCCAGCTCACGGGCCTGACGCACGTAGCCTTCGACCGTGTGCAGGGGGCTGGTCGTGTAGCAGATGGTGCCTTGTGCGTGCTTTCCGGCCTTCTGTACCGCGGTGATGGCGCGCTGCACGTTGCGGGTGTCGTTCAGGGCGTCAAACACCCGGAATACATCCATGCCGTTCTCGGCGGCCTTCTCGACAAAATGGTCAACGACGTCATCGCCGTAGTTGCGGTAGCCCAGGAGGTTCTGTCCACGCAACAGCATCTGCAGGCGGCTCTTGGGGAGGAGCTCGCGAAAGGTTCGCAGGCGTTCCCAGGGGTCTTCGTTCAGGAACCGGATGCAGGAGTCGAAGGTGGCACCACCCCAACACTCAACGCTCCAGTACCCGGCGTTGTCGATGTCCTCGCAGGCACCGACCATGTCTTCCATCGCCATTCGCGTTGCCATCAGGCTCTGGTGCGCATCCCTGAGGGCGAGCTCTGTGACACCGATCTTTCGCTGCGTATCCACGCGCCCAATTATGGCTCACGAATGACAACACCAGACCATCAGGTCACCCTGCAGGACCTTGGTCCTGCGACCGTCATTGCGCCCCGAGCGCGTCAACGCATGCTCACAGGCCAGTGATCCGCGGAGGCGTGCGAACCCATCAGGGCGACCGCCTGCAGACGTGAGTGCACGCCGAGCTTGGCGAGCAAGTTCTGGACATGAGTGCCAGCCGTACTCCTTTGCACATGAAGCTGTTCGGCCATCTGCTGGGTGGTCAGCCCGGCCATGATGCAGCGCATCACCTCCCACTCGCGTTCGGTCAGGGTCTTCAGCATCCACAGAGGGTCGTCATCCATGGGCTGTGACCGCAGGACCTCCTGCAGCAACTGCAGATCCACCGCCAGTTGTCCCTGGTACGCCAGCTCCAGCGCCTCCATGACGGCACCAATCGGCTTGTCCTTGCTGATGAATCCTTGAGCGCCTTCGGCGATCGCATCGGCCACCAGACTTCTGCTGATGGAGCCCGACAGCATGACCACCTTGGTGTCGGAACTCACCTCGTGGATGCGGGAAATGGCTTTGAGCCCGTTGTCATTGGGGAAGTTCACATCCAGCAGACATGCATCCGGTTGGTGCAGACGGGCTGCCTCCACCGCGTCGTCGGGATCGGTCGCAGTCGCCACGACCGTGTGCCCGCCGACGGTGAGAGCCATGCTCAGCGCGTCGAGCAACACCTGGTGGTCGTCACAGATCAGCAGCCTCACGACGACATCACTCTGGACCAGCGATGACGACCCAGGGGCCGGGGATGGCGAAGCCCGCGTCATCATTCACGCCACCATGGAAGCTCAAACCGCAACCTCTGTCCTCTACCAGGCCACGCTGTGTGGCAAGTGCTGCCTAGGTAAAGGAATCTACGGGTATAGGTAAAGACTTGGTAAGTAGGCGTTCAGTATTTCAGCTGTCCGAGATGAAAGCCCGCTCCTTCAGACCACCAACCGATGGCCAAACGGACGATGCCCGTTCTATGACATTTGGTGCACTCAGGACGAAGACGGCGTCAGGACGAAAACGGGGATCGACCGCTCTGTCTTGGCCTGGTATTTCGCATAGTCGGGGAAGGATGCAACACACCGCGCCCACCAGAGCGCCTTCTCCTCACCCTCGACCTCACGGGCGGTCATGGCCTGGACGACCGTACCGTCCCGCACCTCGACCTCAGGGTCGGCGATGAGGTTGAAGTACCACACGGGGTTCTTGACGGCACCGCCCATCGAGGCCACCGCGGCATACTCGCCGCCGTGCTCGACCCGCATCAAGGGCACCTTGCGCAGCTTGCCTGACCTGGCACCTCGGGTGGTCACGATGATCACCGGCATATCGCGCATCGTCGTACCGGACGTGCCGCCGGATCCCTCGTACTCCTGCACCTGGTCGCGGACCCATTTTGCCGGGCTGGGCTGGTACTCACCGTTGAGGGACATAACACCACTCAACACCAGATGCCCCCGCGGACGCACATGTGAGCGTCCGGCTCAGCCCGTGACGTCCTTGTCCGAAAAGCGCGCCCACGCGGCAAGCCAGAACACCAATGAATACCCAGCGGCCGTCACGAGCCCGCGGTTAATGTCTCCCCACGAAATGGGGTCGCGCAACACATCGCCAAAAGACATCCACCAGTGGGTGGGCAACCACTCATGCAACCAGGACAGCTGCGGAATCGAGTCAAGGATGAAGCTCATGACGTTAAGGACGACCACCGCGATGGTGGCGCCGATCGGCTGCTCGGTCAGGGTGGAGATGAACAGCCCTATGGCCCCCAGCGAGGCGAAACAAAGTCCGAGATAGAGGGTGGCCAGCCCGACCCGGAGAAGTGCCTGGCCCATGCTGAACTGGCTGCCCGACAGCGAGGTCATCTCACCACCACCGAAGAGCGCCAGCCCAGCCACCGCGCCGACGAAGGAGACCCACACGGTGGCTACGAGCGAGAAGATCGTGATGGCGGCGAACTTCACCGCCAACAACCTCGTGCGATGCACCGGCACCGCGAGCAGATAGCGCAAGGTGCCGATATTCGCCTCCCCGGCAACGGAGTCTCCGGCAATGGCCCCCACGGCCAGGGGCAGGAAGAGGCCGAGCTCGATGCTGAGGGACGCCAACGCGACGAACAGGCCGTTGGAGGTGATCGACGCCAGGAAGTCGGGTCCATGGCCCGGTCTGGGCGTCGACACCTTGACGGTGACCGCGAGGATCAGCGGCACCACGGCCAGGATGCCGAGCCCCGCCTGGTTGCGGCGTCGACCGAAGATGAGTCGCAGCTCAGAGCGCAGGAAACGGGTGGAGATGCTCCGCAAGGGTCGAGCTTTCACGTCAGCCGCTGACATTGAAGCCCTCCCCGGTGAGTGACACGAACAGATCCTCCAGGCTTGGGCGTTCGACGACGAATCCCGTCACGGGCACGCCTCCATGCACCAGCGCCGCGACAACCAGCTCCGGCGCCAGACTCGCCAACGGGGCCCTCACCACACCTGGCTCGACCGCGACATCGACCAGGCCCAGATCACGCAACACTCTCGCCGCGTCCTCGGGACGGTCAGTCTCGACCCGGGCGCGCGGCTCGCTCACGGATCGCACCTCGGCGATCGGCCCCTGGGTCAGCAGCCTTCCGACATGCATCACCCCGATGTGGGTGCACACCTGCTCGACCTCGGACAGGAGGTGGCTTGAGACCAGCACCGTGGCACCGTCGTCGGCCAGAGATCCGATGAGGTGGCGGACCTCACGGGTCCCTTGCGGGTCAAGGCCGTTGGTCGGCTCGTCGAGCACGAGCAGCTCACGTGGCGCGAGCAGGGTGCCCGCGATGGCGAGCCTCTGACGCATTCCCAGGGAGTATGCGCGGTACTTCTTGCCGGCCGCTGCCAGCAGGCCCACACGGTCGAGTGCGCCGTCGACACGTGTCTTGGTCGTGTGCGGATCGGCATGACGGTCAACGGAGTCCAGTCTCACGAGGTTGGCCCGGGCTGTGAGGTACGGGTGGAACGCCGGCCCTTCGACCAGGGATCCCACGAGGGGCAGGACCTCGCCCGCGCTGTGGGGCATGGCCATGCCGAGAAGCTGGTGTCGCCCCGACGTTGGCCTGATCAAGCCAAGCAGCATCCGGATCGTCGTCGTCTTTCCGGAACCGTTGGGCCCGAGGAACCCGTAGACGGCACCACGCGGCACCATCAGGTCGACGCCGTTGACCGCGACCTGATGCTGAAACCGTTTGGTCAGCCCCAACGTGGCGACAGCGAAGTCACTCGACGCGAAGTCACCTTGAGGCACGTGCCCGACAGAGTCGCCCGTCTCGCGGCTCACGAAGCTGCCAGCGCGGCGTACAGACCCTCCGGTGTCACGGCCCCGACCAGGAGCCGGCCGTCGTCGGTGAGCAGAACCGAGAAAGCGGTCCCGGCCATCAGGTGCCCCGAGCCCCAGGCGCCCGAGACCTTCGGCAACAGCCCGGCGAACGCCCTCAGCTGAGCGACGGTCTTGTCGGCCGCCGCGCCCGTGGTCCCACTCGTGCCGGGGCTCGCGGCGGCATCCGGAGCCGGCAGCTTGACCACCAGCACTGTGCCCCAGCCCTTGCCGATCACCGTGGGCATACCGGCCGAGTTCGGTTGCGGTGCAACGCTCTTGGCGTCGCCAGCGGTCTTGGAGTCGATGGGGGTCTTCACGTCGGTCACGGTGGTGCCCGGCGGTGGGATGAACGTGAACTGAGCGGCGTCAGGGCGGGTGAAGTCCACCTTGCTGAACGCCACCTCGAACACCGGATCGGCCACCTTCTTGGCGTAGACCTGAACGCGCAGGGGCACGTGCTCGGTGCCATCAATCGCCACCCGCACCTGCGCCACCAGCGACGTAGCCTCCTTGGGCGTGAGCACCAGCTCGTAGGCCGAGCGCCCGGCCACCCTCGCCGTGCCGCTGGTCGTCACCTCGGTGCTCGGGCTGATCGCGGCGAGCGCCTTCTCAGCGGCATCCTGCGGTGAGGTGGGCAGGTCGGAGGGGCTCGGCACAGCGGGCGCGGGACCGGTCTTGCCCGCAGCGTCATGGGCGGGGAGAACGTAGTGCCTGGCCGTCTTGCTCTGGCTAGCCCAGACCCAGACATCCTGGCCGTTGCGGATCACGTCGGACTCGCCCAGGGTCCCCAGCAAGGCCATCCGCGCCTTGTCCGGACCGGCGTACCAGACCCGCATCGTGTGCGTGCCCGAGATCAGGGACGTCAGGTCAGAGCTGCCGGTGCCACCTGAGGCACCGGAGATGGGCAGATCCGGCAGACCGAGATCTGACTTCTGAACCACGGTTCCGGACAGTCCGTCGAGGCGCGCCTGCTGCACATCCACCAACAGCTGCGCTGCGGTCCTGGCCGGCAGCCCGGCGTCGGCTGTCGCGCGAAGCCCCCCGATTGCCGACCCCCCTCCGACAAGTGCCACCGCAGTCACCGCTGGGACCGCCCACCGCAGGGCAGGGTTGCGTTCGAAGATGCTCATGGCTCCATCTTCTACCCGTCTGGCTGTGAGCCGACTGAGAACACCTGCAGGCCCCAGAGCGCCGTGACAGGCTGTGTGCCGTGCGACTACTGGTGGTCGAGGACGAACCCCGCCTTGGGGCAGCGCTCCGCCGTGGGCTGACCGCTGAGGGATTCCTCGTGGACGTCGCTGCTGACGGGCCCGCGGGCCTCGAAGCGGCGCGGCACGGAGGCTACGACGCGGTGGTGCTCGACGTGATGCTGCCGGGGCTGTCGGGCTACAACGTGGTCCGAACCCTGCGCAACGAGGCGAACTGGGTGCCAGTCCTGATGCTCTCGGCCAAGGATGGTGAGTACGACCAGGCCGACGGGCTGGACTACGGGGCCGACGACTACCTCACCAAGCCCTTCTCCTTCGTGGTGCTCCTTGCCCGGCTCCGCGCACTGGTCCGTCGCAACCTGCCAGCCCGTCCCGCGATCCTGGCGGTCGGTGACATCACCCTTGATCCGGCCACCCACGAGGTCACGCTCGACCAGGTCCCCGTCGCCCTGACCCCCCGCGAGTACGCATTGCTGGAGTACTTCCTCCGGCACCCCAACCGCGTGATCAGCAAGACCGAGCTGCTGGACAATGTCTGGGACGCGGCTCAGGACACCGACCCCAACGCCGTCGAGGTCTACGTCGGCTACCTCCGACGCAAGGTCGGACGTGATGTGGTGCGGACCGTACGCGGCGCAGGCTACCGACTTGTCCCATGAGTGATCGCCCGAACACAGGGGGCCTCTCCCGCCGCAGCGCGCCTGGACGCAGCCTGCGCGCCCGGCTCATGGCCGTGGGTGTCACCGGCGTGGCGCTGGCCCTCGCGCTCGGCGGACTCATGCTGTACGCCGTGTTGACCATCACGGTTAACCGCACGGTGGACGACAGCGCGCTGGCCAGCGCGCGCGCCGTCGCCGCGATGGTGGACTCGAACGCGGTGCCCAACCCGCTGCCGGTCTCGGGGTCTCAGGTCGTGCAGGTCGTCGACAGCTCGGGAGCGATGGTCAGCGCGTCGGCGGGCGCCGATCGCCTGACGCCTTTGCTGCGCTCGCCTGAGCTGGCCAAAGCCCTTGCAGGAGAACGGATCTCGATCCCAGGCGCGAGGGCAGGCCTGGCCGGCAACCTACGCGTTATCGCTGTCCGAGCTGGCTCCCCATCCGCCTCCCGAAGTGTCATCGTGGCCGCCCCTGTCAGCGACATCGAGGAGAGCCAGCGCGTCCTTCGAAACACCTTGTTGGTCACCTACCCCCCACTGGTGGTCATCATGGCCCTGATCGCCTGGCGGGTCATCGGCTGGACCCTTCAGCCGGTCGAGACGTTGCGCTCCGGGGCGGCACGGATCAGCGGCAGCGACCAGGACGAGCGGTTGGCCGTTCCCGAGTCCGCAGATGAGATCCGCGCCTTGGCGCTCACCCTCAACGACATGCTCGACCGGCTGGCCGCAGCCCGCGGACGACAGCGCGCATTCGTGGCCGATGCCGCCCACGAGCTGCGCAGTCCCCTGGCCAGCATGCGCACCCAGCTCGAGGTGGCCCAGCATCTGGGCGAGGGGGGTGAGCTCGCCGCCGACCTGTTGGCCGACGTGACCCGCCTGTCCGCCCTGGTAGAGGACCTGTTGCTGCTGGCACGGGCAGGGAGCGACGCCAACCACCCGCCCGCGCGCGAGTCGCTTGATGTCAGAGCTCTCTTGGTCGCAACTGCCAATCGGTATGCCGGTGCCCGAGTGCCGGTGACCGTCGCCGTCGGACCGGCAGTGCATGCGAGCGCCAATCCTGAGGAGCTGCGTCGGGCACTGGCCAACCTGGTCGACAACGCCGTCCGGCATGCCGGGTCGGCAGTCTCTCTGGCGGTGCGCGCCGAGGGCGGACGCGCGGTCCTGACCGTGACCGATGACGGACCCGGCATACCGGACAACGAACAAGAGCGTGTGTTCGAAAGGTTCGCCCGGCTGGACGATGCCCGGGACCGGGACGCAGGAGGCACCGGCCTCGGCCTGGCCATCGTTCGCGAGCTGCTCCATCGTTCGGATGGGTCGATCTCGTTGCAGGACAACCCATCCGGGGATGGACTCGTCGCGGTGGTCCAGCTCGTCCGCTGACACGCACCAGAGTCCGGGAAGACGCTGGCTCGATCTGATCAGTCTTTGTCGGGTTCCCCGGTCGTGAACTCCTTGGCCAGCAGCTCGGCGATCTGGGCGGTGTTCAGAGCGGCACCCTTGCGCAGGTTGTCGCCGCAGATGAACAGCTCGATGGTGTTGGGAAAGTCCAGCGCCTGACGAATGCGTCCGACGAACGTCGGGTCCGACCCCACGACGTCGGCCGGGGTCGGCCACTCACCGGCCTCAGGGTCGTCCAGGACCACGACGGAGGGGGCCTCGACGAGAGCCTGACGAGCATCAGCCGCGGTTAGCGGCTTCTGGAAGACCGCGTGCACCGCCAGCGAGTGGGTCGTGACTACAGGGACGCGAACGCAGGTGGCCGAGACCCTGAGATCGGGGATGGCCAGGATCTTGCGGGACTCGTTGCGGACCTTGAGCTCTTCCGAGCTCCAGCCACCGTCCTTCAGGGAACC
>JBDTMW010000101.1:0-7983 GCA_039934065.1 Actinomycetota bacterium
CCAGTTGACCAGCTTGTCCGTGTCCGACAGGTCCGTGGCCGCCTTGACCCTGGCCTCCGTCGTGGCACCGGGCGCGGGACTCCGTCCCGCCGAGCCGCACGCCGCTAGTCCGGCAACTCCAGCCAGGCCCGCCATACCGGCCATTGCCGTGCGCCGCGAAACCAGACCTCGGGCCAATGCCGCCTGAAATGCAGACGGAACCTGATTGCTCATGAACGCTCCTTGGTGTGATGTAACTGGGTGACTCGTGGTCTATGCGCCGATGTTGGCCATCACGTGCTTGATCCGTGTGTAGTCCTCAAAGCCGTACATGGAAAGGTCCTTGCCGTATCCGCTGTGCTTGAAGCCACCGTGTGGCATCTCGGCAACGAAGGGAATGTGGGTGTTGATCCAGACAACGCCGAAGTCCAGCTTTCGCGACATCCGCATGGCCCGGCCGAAGTCCTTGGTCCAGACGCTGCTGGCCAGCCCGTAGTCGACGTCGTTGGCCCAGGTGAGCGCCTCGGCCTCGTCGGAGAACTTCTGCACGGTGATCACCGGGCCGAAGATCTCACGCTGGATCACCTCGTCGTCCTGACGCAGCCCGGACAGGACCGTCGGCTCGAAGAAGTAGCCGTCGCCCAGACCGCTGACCCGGCTGCCACCGGCAACGACGCGAGCGTGGTCCGGCAGCCTGGAAAGGAACCCCTCGACCTGGGCGAGCTGGTTGACATTGTTGACCGGGCCAAACGTCGCATCCTCGTCATCAGGCAGACCGACCTTGGCGCTGGACTTGGCGTACTGAGCAAGAGCCGCGACAAGGTCGTCGTGGATCCGCGGACCGGCGATCACGCGGGTGGCCGACGTGCAGTCCTGTCCCGCGTTGAAGTACCCGGCCATCCCGATGCCTTTGACGGCTGCCTCCAGGTCGGCGTCATCGAAGACCACGACCGGCGCCTTGCCCCCCAACTCGAGGTGGACCCGCTTGAGATCGTGAGAGGCGCTCTCGGCGACCTGCATACCGGCGCGAACCGAGCCGGTGATCGAGACCATGGCTGGAGTCTTGTGCTCAACGAGGGCGCGCCCCGTGTCGCGGTCGCCGGTGATGACGTTGAACGTGCCTTCGGGAAGGAACTCGGAGGCGATCTCGGCCAGGAGCAGGGTGGTCTCCGGCGTCGTGTCACTCGGTTTGAGAACCACCGTGTTGCCGGCGGCCAGTGCCGGAGCGATCTTCCAGATCGCCATCATCATCGGGTAGTTCCACGGCGTGACCTGCCCGATCACGCCGATCGGCTCACGACGGATCCACGAGGTATGACCCTTCACGTACTCGCCAGCTGAACGCCCTTCCAGGACCCGGGCCGCACCGGCGAAGAAGCGGATCTCGTCAACCATGGGCGGCAGCTCTTCGCTGGCAGTCACCGCATACGGCTTGCCGGTGTTCTCGGTCTCGAGGTGGACGAACTCATCGGCTCGGGCTTCGACCGCATCTGCGAACTTCAGCAACGCCTGCTGACGCTCGCCAGGAGTCGTGTCGCCCCACACCTCGAAGGCCGCAGCCGCTGCCGCATAGGCGCGATCCACATCGGCTGCCGAGGACACAGGCGCGGTGGCAACCACCTTGGCGGTCACCGGGCTGATGATGTCCGAGGTCGCGCCGGTCTCGGGCTCGACGTACTTGCCATCGACGAAGCTCCGAAGGACTCGGGGACTTGCGATCACAAGAATCTCCTGATGGGTGCGAATTCGGTCAGGGCACTCTAACCACAGAATGGGCCTTTTCGACAGTGGCCAGGCCAAAAAGACGCGGAATCCGTCGCAATATCGAGACCTGGACGGCGCTTTCCGTCATGTTGGGACTTGCCAAGATGGGGTCGGACCAGACACCATCGCCTCGTGAGCCCACGAAAAACGGTGACCAGCAATGGCCGACCGGTCGACCGCAGACCACCAGCCGGTGGCCTCGACGACGTCTCGAAGGCGATCATCGAACACCTACAGATCGACGGCCGCCGTTCCTACGCCACCATCGCCAAGAGCGTGGGACTGTCCGAGGCAGCCGTCCGGCAGCGGGTCCAGCGGATGCTCGACAACGACGTCATGCAGATCGTGGCCGTCACGGACCCCTTGCAGATGGGCTTCACCCGCCAGGCCATGGTCGGAATCCGCGCCGAAGGCCAGCTGAACCTCGTCGCCGATCGCCTGACCGCGATGCCCGAGGTGGACTACGTCGTCACGACCGCAGGCAGCTTTGACCTGATCATCGAAGTCGTCTGCGAGGACGACGACGAACTGCTCGATCTCTTGTCGCGGCGGATCCGCACCCTTCCGGGCGTGGTCTCCACCGAGACTTTTGTCTATCTCAAACTCAACAAGCAGCACTACAACTGGGGTACCCGATGACCGTCGCTGAGACCACCAACAACGCCAACCGCCCGTCCGGCACTACCCGGACAGGTGCGGCCTACGCCGACGCTGCCCGCGATCACCTCTGGATGCACTTCACCCGCCAATCCACTTACGAACCAAAGGAATCCGGCGGTGCGGGCGCTTCTGTCCCCATCATCGTGCGTGGTGAGGGCGCCTACCTCTGGGACGACCGGGGACGCAAGTACATCGACGGGCTGGCCGGGCTGTTCACCGTCCAGGTCGGTCACGGCCGCGAGGAGCTGGCCGAGGCGGCCGCCAAGCAGGCGCGCGAGCTGGCCTTCTTCCCGCTGTGGTCCTACGCGCACCCGAAGGCCATCGAGCTGGCAGAGCGTCTGGCGGCCGACGCGCCCGGCGACCTCAACCGCGTCTTCTTCACCACCGGCGGCGGCGAGGCGGTCGAGTCGGCCTGGAAGCTGGCCAAGCAGTACTTCAAGCTCACCGGCAAGCCGGGCAAGTACAAGGTGATCAGCCGTAGCATCGCCTACCACGGCACCCCCCAGGGCGCCCTGTCGATCACCGGCATCCCCGACGCCAAGATCCCGTTCGAGCCGCTGGTCCCCGGTGGCGTCAAGGTCCCCAACACCAACCTGTATCGCGCCCCGGAGCACCTTCGCGAGGACCCTAAGGCGTTCGGCCGCTACGCCGCCGACCGGATCGCCGAGGCGATCGAGTTCGAGGGCCCTGACTCGGTGGCGGCCGTCTTCCTGGAGCCGGTGCAGAACTCCGGCGGCTGTTTCCCGCCACCACCCGGGTACTTCGAGCGGGTCCGCGAGATCTGCGACGAGTACGACGTGCTGCTGGTCTCCGACGAGGTCATCTGCGCCTTCGGCCGGATCGGCAGCATGTTCGCCAGCACCGACTTCGGCTACCAGCCCGACATCATCACTGTCGCCAAGGGGATGACCTCCGGCTACTCCCCCATCGGCGCGATGATCGCCAGCGACCGGCTCTTTGAGCCCTTCCGCCACGGCCACGAGATGTTCGCACACGGCTACACCTTTGGTGGTCACCCGGTCTCGGCTGCGGTCGCCATGGCCAACCTGGACATCTTCGAGCGTGAGGGCCTCAACCAGCACGTCAAGGACAACGCGCCCGCATTCCGGGCCACCCTGGAAAAGCTGCTCGACCTGCCACTGGTCGGCGACGTCCGTGGTGAGGGCTACTTCTACGGGATCGAGCTGGTCAAGGACAAGACGACCCGCGAGACCTTCAACGACGAGGAGTCCGAGCGCCTGCTGCGCGGCTTCCTGTCAAAGGCGTTGTTCGACGCCGGACTCTACTGTCGGGCCGACGACCGTGGCGACCCAGTCATCCAGCTCGCACCACCGCTGATCATCGGCCAGCCGGAGTTCGACGACATCGAGCAACGCCTGCGCGCTGTCCTGACCGAGGCCGAGAACCACCTGTGAGCCTTGGGGCCTCCGGCCCCCTCTGGTGGGCCAGTCTGCCGGCCGGCCCAACCCGGTCGGCACTGACCCAGGACGACAGCGTCGACGTTGCCATCGTGGGTGCCGGCTACACGGGCCTCTGGACGGCGTACTACCTGCTGGACGCTGACCCGTCGCTGAAGGTACTGGTGCTGGAGGCGGAGCACGTGGGCTTCGGTGCCAGCGGACGCAACGGCGGGTGGGTCTCGGCGCTCTACCCCGTGGGTCCCAGGACACTGACTCGCGAAGCCGGCGAGCCCGCGGCCAGGGATCAGCTCGCGGCGCTGCGGGACAGCGTCGACGAGGTCGGTCGAGTGGCTCAGGCCGAAGGCGTCGACTGCGGGTTCCACAAAGGCGGGACGCTCGTCGTTGCCCGTAACGGTGCGCAGGCGGCGCGCGGTCGGGCCGAGGCCCAGGACTCCGGCTACTGGGGTACCGGCACGACCTGGCTCGAGACCGAGGCAGCGACCGATCGCCTTGCCGTCCAGGGGATCTCGGGTGCCACCTTCAACCCGAACTGCGCCCGCATCGACCCGTTCCGGCTAGCGGTCGGACTTGCCCAGGCCGTCGAGCGCAAGGGCGCTCTGATCCACGAGCACACCCGGGTCACCAAGCTGGGCCCCCGTTGGGTGCTGACCGAACAAGACAACGTCGTCACAGCCCGCCACGTCATCAGGGCCACAGAGGCGTGGACCTCCACGCTGCCCCGCCACCGACGCACCGTGGCACCCGTCTACTCGCTCATGGTGGCCACGGCACCCCTGCCTCAGTCGCTCTGGGACGAGATCGGCCTGGCCGACGCCGAGACGTTCAGCGAGATGCGGCACGTGATCGTCTACGGACAGCGGTCAATGGACGACCGGCTCGTCTTTGGCGGTCGTGGTGCGCCATATCATTTCGGCTCCAGCATCAAGCCCGAGTTTGATTCAGTCGCAACGGTTTTCGCGAACCTACGCCGTAGCCTCACCAACCTTCTCCCAGCGATCGAAGGTGTCGAGTTCACCCACGCCTGGGGCGGCCCGCTGGGGATCTCCCGTGACTGGCACCCCAGTGTCGGATATGACCCATCGACCGGGATGGGCCACGCCGGCGGGTATGTCGGCGACGGGGTCGCCCTCAGCAACCTTGCCGGGCGCACGCTGGCGGACCTGATGACAGCCCGGGATACGGCCCTGACGCACCTTCCCTGGGTCCACCACCGTTCTCGGCAATGGGAACCCGAGCCCTTGCGCTGGCTCGGCGTGAACGCCGGACTGCAGCTTGCCAATCTGGCCGACCATGAGGAACGGCTGACCGGCCGCCCCGCGCTGCTGGGCGGAGCGCTCTCAGCCCTGACCAGCCACTAGCCGGTCAGCCGACGAGGCCCCGGGTGAGGACGGGCCTCAGCGCCTCCAGCACCGACGCGTCCTCGATGGTGCTGGGAACCGCGGGAGAGCCGCCATCGGCGATCTGGCGCATGGTCTTGCGCAACATCTTGCCCGAGCGAGTCTTGGGCAGCGCCACGACAACGTCAACCAGATGCAGCGACGCGAGGGCGCCGACCTCGTCACGGACCCGCTGCACCAGCTCGGCCTGCAACGCCGCCAGGGCACCCTCGCCGGACACGTCGACGCCGGCCTTCAGGACCACGAGCGCCCGGGGAACCTGACCCTTGAGCTGGTCGGCCACGCCTATGACGGCGCACTCGGCGACCGACGGGTGGCCGGCCAGGGCAGCCTCGAGCGAACCGGTGGACAGCCGATGCCCAGCCACGTTCAGCACGTCGTCGGTCCGACCCATGACAAACAGGTACCCGTCCTCGTCGAAATAGCCTCCGTCACCGGTCAGGTAGTAGCCGTCGAACGTCGAGAGGTATCCCGAGACGTAACGTTCGTCGTCCTGCCACAACGTCGGCAGCGTGCCCGGAGGCAGGGGCAGCTTGATGCAGATGGCACCCTCCACCCCAGGATCGACCTCGTGCCCGCGCTCATCGAGGACCCGCACGTCGTAGCCGGGGACGGACACGGTGGGCGAACCGGGCTTGATCGGAAGAAGCTCCAGGCCGATACAGTTCGCCGCGATCGCCCATCCGGTCTCGGTTTGCCACCAGTGGTCGATGACCGGTATGCCGAGGACCTTGCCGGCCCAGTGGTACGTGTCAGGGTCGAGGCGCTCCCCGGCCAGGAAGAGGGTGCGCAGCTTCGAGAGGTCGTAGCCGGCGACCAGCGTGCCGTCGGGGTCCTCCTTCTTCACCGCACGAATCGCGGTCGGAGCCGTGAACAGGGCCGCGACGCCATACTGCGCAGCCACCCGCCACAGGGCGCCGGCGTCAGGCGTGCCAACGGGCTTGCCCTCATAGAGCACCGTCGTGCACCCGGCCAGCAGCGGGGCGTAGACGATGTAGGAGTGGCCGACCACCCAGCCGACGTCGCTGGCCGCCCAGAACACCTCACCCGGATTGAGCCCGTAGACGTTGCTCATCGACCAGTGCAGTGCCACGGCATGGCCGCCGTTGTCGCGCACGATGCCCTTCGGCCGTCCGGTGGTCCCGGAGGTGTAGAGGATGTAGAGCGGGTCAGTCGACTCAAGGGTCACGCACTCGGACACCGTCATCTGCTTCGGATCCATCAGAACTGACCAGTCGAGGTCGCGCGGGCCCATCGACGCCACGGCCTGCTCACGCTGAAGCACCACGCAGTAGTCGGGCTTGTGTGCGGACCGCTCGATGGCCGCATCCAGGAGCGGTTTGTACTCCACCACCCGCTTGGGCTCGATGCCACAGGAAGCGATCACCACAACCTTCGGCGCGGCGTCCTCGATCCGCGCCGCCAGCTCGCCGGATGCGAACCCGCCGAACACCACCGAGTGCACCGCCCCGATCCTTGCGCAGGCCAGCATCGCCACGACGGCCTCTGGCACCATCGGCATGTAGATGACCACCCGGTCGCCCTTGTCCACCCCGAGCGCCCGCAACGCACCGCCGAACCGTGACACCTGGTCCAGCAGCTCGATGTAGGTCAGCGTGCGCGACGTCCCGGTGACAGGGCTGTCGTAGTGGATCGCCGGCTGGTCGCCCCGGCCGCCGATCACGTGCCGGTCGAGGGCGTTGTAGCAGGTGTTGAGCTGACCGCCCCGGAACCACCGGTAGAACGGCGGTTGGGAGTCGTCCAGCACCTGAGCAGGCTTGGTGACCCAGTCGATCCCCAGTGCCGCCTCTCCCCAGAAGCCTTCCGGGTCGTCGATGCTTCGGCGATGGGCGCGCGCGTACGTTCCGTCGGTCATACCGACATCTTCGCCCCGACCCCACGCTCAGGCGAGACCTCCCGCCAACCCGTGCGGCAAGCGTCCGCTTCGTGCGACGAACGGCAGGTCAGGCGGTCGAGGCCGCCAGCTGGCCGCACGCACCGTCAATGTCCGAACCACGGGTGTCGCGCACGGTCGTCGGCACACCACGCGCGCGCAAGCGGCGGACGAACTCGCGCTCGACGACCGGATCTGAGGCGGTCCACTTCGATCCCGGCGTCGGGTTGAGCGGTATCGGGTTGACGTGCACCCAGCCGCGACCGCGGGCGTTGAGCTTGCGGCCCAGCAGGTCTGCACGCCAGCCCTGGTCGTTCATGTTGCGGATCAGGGCGTACTCGATGCTGACCCGACGCCCCGTGGCCGTGAAATAGCGGTATGCCGCGTCGATCGCCTCGTCGACGGACCACTTGGTGTTGATCGGCACGAGCTCGTTGCGCAGCTCGTCGTCCGGTGCATGCAGCGACAGCGCCAGCGTGACCGGGATACCCTCGGCGGCCAGCTTGTCGATGGCCGGGACCAGCCCCACGGTCGACATCGTGATGCCTCGCGCCGACATGCCCAGACCGTCCGGCGTCGGGTCGGTCATCCGCCGGATCGCCCCGATCGCGGCCGTGTAGTTGGCCAGCGCCTCGCCCATACCCATGAAGACCACGTTGCTGACCCGCAGAGGCCCCTCTTCGGCGCCGCCTGCTACGTCGCCCCGCCGCAGCGATCTGGCAGCATGCACGACCTGCTCGACGATCTCGGCCGTCGACATATTGCGGGTCAGGCCCTCTTGCCCGGTGGCACAGAATGGACAGTTCATGCCGCAGCCGGCCTGGCTGGAGATGCAGATCGTGACCCGCTTGGGATAGCGCATCAGCAC
>JBDTMW010000102.1:0-7891 GCA_039934065.1 Actinomycetota bacterium
ATTCCGCAGCGGCATGCGCGACTTCACCTTCAACCTCGACTCGAACGACTTCATCAGGATCACCGGCTATCTTGTCCGCAAGTCCGACCTGGCAAAGATGCCCGGTGCCCGCCACGGCAGCACCCTTCTTGGTGCGGGTTCCGTCGCGGACTCGCACGTCGACAAGCGCAATGTGAAGCGGGTCGTGAGTCATGAGAGCTCACCACGCATCAGTAGCTGACGTCGTCCCGTTCTCGTGGGTCGACGGGCCGGGGAACCGGTTCGTCCTCTTCCTTCAGGGGTGCAACTTCGACTGCCTGGCCTGCCACAACCCGCAGACCATCCCCGTGCATCCTCCGAGGTCAACCACGTACACGGTGGCCGAGGTGGTGGCGAGGGTTCGTTCCTCGATGCCCTATATCTCTGGCGTCACTGTCTCGGGCGGGGAGCCGACTCTGCAGCACGAGTTCGTCGGGGAGCTGTTCGCAGCGCTCAAGGAGGACGACGAGCTGAAGGGCCTGACGACGTTCATCGACAGCAACGGCAACGCCTCCAGGGATGTATGGCGGTCCCTCGCGTTGGTGACCGACGGGGTGATGCTCGACCTCAAGGCGCTGGACCCCGGGAAGCACCGGGAGATGACCGGCGAGTCCAACGACCTCGTGAAGGACTCGATCCAGTACCTGACCCAGCTGGGCCTCCTCTACGAGGTGAGGCTGTTGCTCGTGCCCGGTCACAATGACTCGGACGCGGAGCTGAGACGGACGTCCCAGTGGCTGCTCAGCGTGCAGCCGGACATCCGGATCAAGGTCAATTCCTTTGTCTCACATGGGGTTCGCGGGGTGGCACGCCAGTGGCGCGAGGTCTCGGAGGATGACAAGGCGCGCTATCGCTCGACTCTGCTCGGCGAGAGCGTCCATCAGCTGGCATTCGGGGGCGTTGGCCCGACGTAGGCTGCCCGGCATGGACGAACCCTTCTACCAGCCACTCGGCAACGACCTCTGGGGGGCGACCGTCCACACGACCGGCCCCTGGGACGCCCGTTTCCAGCACGGCGGACCACCGAGCGCACTGCTCGGTCGCGCGATCGAGCGGTGCAACCCGCGGGAGGACATGTTCATCGCCCGGTTGGAGGTCGACATCCTCGGAGCCGTCCCGGTGGGCGAGCTGACGCTCCGTTCGCGAGTGCTGCGCCCCGGTCGCAGCGTCGAACTGGTGGAGGCGGCGCTGTCAGCGGGTGGGCGTGAGGTTGCCAGGGCGCAGGCCTGGCGGGTGCTTCGGACACCGGAGAACATCGCCCCGAGGCAGTCGCCCACTCCGGCAGCCCCGACTGCTCCTGTCGCTCCTCCGATGGCGACCACGAGCACCTTCTCGGTGGCCGAAGGCTGGATCGACGGCTACCTGTCCGCGGTCGAATGGCGTTTTACCGCAGGGGAATTCGGACAGCCCGGCCCGGCGACCGCGTGGACCCGGCTCCGGCATCCGATCGTCCCCGACGAGACGCCCAGCCCGCTCCAGCGCGTGCTCGCGGTCGCCGACAGCGGCAACGGCATCAGTAGCGAGCTGGACCTGAACAACTGGCACTTCATCAACCCCGAGCTCACAGTGCACCTGCACCGCGAGGCCGTGGGCGAGTGGATCTGCGTGGAGGCACAAACGGCCATCTCGCCCGGTGGGGCGGGTCTCGCCACCAGCGTGCTGAGCGATGCCGCCGGTCCGATCGGCGTGGGCGCCCAGAGCCTGCTCATCGCCCCGCGCTGAGTCGCGGCGGGTCCCGCTCTAGGGCCGCTGCATCCCGACCGTCTCGAGTCCCGCCGGCCCAGCCACAACAGCGACCGCGTCCGCCTCCGAGTGGCTCACGGCGGCGACCACGTCGTCGACCGCCCAGGGCCCGGCCAGGCCGTCTGCGCGCACCCACACGTCCACCCGTGCGCCAGTGAGTCGTTCGACCGCGCCACCAATGTCGCCGTCGGGGGCACCGACGAGCAGCACGTAGCGCGGACCGCGCCGGGGCGCGACCACCGGCAACCGCGACCGGTCGTCACGATAGACAGTCCAGTGGTAGCCGGAGATGGCACCACTGGCAAGCAGGATGGCGACCGGAATCCGCATCTCGCGCAGCACCTGGACGTCGAGGCCACCCCGCAGCACGTCCTGGATCCCGAGGAACGCGGCGACCAGGACAGCGATGACCGCAGCGACGCCGCCGAGACCGAACAGCACGAAGAGATAGGTCCGCCGGGTCGGTGATCCGAGCTCCTCAGGGCCGCCGTCGCGCGTCGCCCGTTCGATGCGCGACCAGAACACCCACCACAACGGGCCACCGACGAGCAGGAGGGTCACCCCGGACAGCAGGGAGTTGACCACAGAGGTGCCGACCTCGACCGCGGCAGCGGGGACCAGCGACTCGACCAGCGTGACGAAGACCATGGTCACGCCGACCGCCGCGGCAAGCAGCGCGATCCCGGCCATGAGGTACTGGTAGATCCGGGTGACCTCCATACGTTCAGGTGTCGCGGCGGTGAAGATCTGCCGGTGGTACCACCAGCTCATGGCGCCCACGATCACGCAGGCGCCGGCGGTGGGCGTGCCCTCGAAGTGCTGTACGGCCTGGGATGAGGCGGGCTCGCCGACGATCCAGACGAGCGACTGGTAC
Source organism: Actinomycetota bacterium (assembly GCA_039934065.1). GTDB lineage: Bacteria > Actinomycetota > Actinomycetes > Actinomycetales > Dermatophilaceae > UBA4719. The sequence goes on from JBDTMW010000102.1 coordinate 2,636, forward strand.
ACGACGATGCTGGCCCCGACGACCGCCAGGACCAACGAACCGCCGACGCCGACCGGGAGCACGTAGCCGAACCACAGCGTCGTACGGCGGGCCTTGGAGAAACTCGTGAACCAGTAGACGACCCAGACCGGCACGCCGACGACCACCGTGGCGGCGGCCTGCGCGAGTGGGTGATGCTGCTGGACCAGCAGGGTGCTTGTCTGGTCGACCAGGAGGGCGGCCAGCGACTCACCCAGGAGCCAGACCAGCCCGGCGACAGCCGTGCCCAGTCCGATCAGCGAGCCAAGAACCAGCTGCCCTTGTCTGCGGTCGGCGTCGAGCATCCGGTTCGCCACGATCCAGTGCACGAACCAGACCGCAAACCAGACGACGAACCGGGCCAGGGCGGACCACTCGAGACGCTGGTCTGCAAGGGCCGCCGATACGACGTTGTGCAGGGCGGTCATGGCCACGACCAGGGCTGTCAGCGGGGCGACGGTGGCGTAGAAAGCCCAGCCGAGGGAGCGCCCTTCCTCCGGTTCCCGCTGCAGACGGCGGCGCGACCACACCGCCAGGAGGATGAACATCGGGACGCCGAACACGGAGAAGGTCAATGCCCGGGCCAGTGTGCTGCTGTCATCGCCAGCCAGTGCCGGTTCCTGGGACAGCAGCCCGAGGAGGTCCGACAGGCCGACGGCGGCCACGATCATCAACCCGAAGAGGACCAGGTACTGGAAGAAACGCCGGACGCTGTGCGCATCGAGCCCCCTGGAGCCTGTGCGGCTGCCGAACTGGCGCACGGCCCAGACGACCAGGACGACCGGGAACACGATGGTGAAGATCGCGGAGATCAGCCCGATGATCATGGTCAGCCCTTCCTGGAGTTGCATGCGGGCAGAAGCCAGGGCGATCCGGTGATCTTCCAGGCCGCGCCTTCGCGCTGGACGGTGATGCGCTCGGTGTGTGAGTACCCCGAGGACTCGAAGGGTCCGTCCCCGGTGCCCTCGGTGACCTTGACCGTCACGACTGCCTGGTCACCGGTGACCGCAGTGTGGTCGAGCACGATCCGCGCGGACTCGGGGCCGTAGGCGGCTGCCACGTCCGAGAGGGTACAGCCGGAGGATGGCGAGAGCAGGCCCGCGGCGACCGGGTAGTCCGCGGCGACCACGGCCTTCAGGTACTGCTGGACGACCCCCTCCGGGGTGTCAGGGTTCAGGACGGGGGCTGACCTGTTCGCCACCACCACCCCGGCCAGGATGGCGAGGAGCACCACGCCTCCGACGAAGACGGCAAGGACACGGTTCATGTCGAATCTCCCCAATTCAGTTACCTGGTCGTACCACCGTATGGTCTCGACCTGTGCACCGCGGGAAAAGGGGCGAAGGTCCTGTTGCCGGGACAGTGACGTGTGTGGTGCGGCGAGTTCGCCGTCGTTCGCGGGGTTCGTCCGGGGGGGCATGTTGGGGCTGGATAACATACAGATTGCATAGACATACAGTGCTTTGACTAGTCACAGTGATCAGTCTGTCTAAGGCAATTCTGCTCGATTGTGCAATTGATGCACATCGGGGATGCTACTGGCACACCCGACGTCCGAACGACGTCCGACCGAAGGAGACGCCATGACGGCTGACCCCCAGCAGACCTCCGCAGCCCCCAAGATCATGGCTGAGCCCTATCGGATCAAGAGCGTTGAGACGCTGCCGATCACGACTCGCGCCGACCGCGAGAAGGCCGTTAAGGCCGCCGGCTACAACACCTTCCTGCTTCGCAGCAAGGACGTCTACATCGACCTGCTGACGGACTCCGGCACCAACGCGATGAGCGACCGGCAGTGGTCGGCGATCATGTCCGGTGACGAGGCCTACGCCGGATCGGTGAGCTTCGACGAGCTCAAGGAGGCGGTGCAGGAGATCTATGGGTTCCCCTACGTCGTGCCCACCCACCAGGGGCGTGGTGCTGAGCACCTGATCTCCAAGATCCTCATCAAAGAGGGTCAGACCGTCCCGGGCAACATGTACTTCACCACCACCCGGGCACACCAGGAGCTCGCCGGCGGCACCTTTGTCGACGTCATCGTGGACGAGGCCCACGACCCCACCGACCAGAGCCCCTTCAAGGGCAACATCGACCTGGCCAAGCTGCAGGCGCTGATCGACCAGAGTGGTCCGGCGAACATCGCCTACGTCAACCTCGCGGTCACCGTGAACCTGGCCGGCGGTCAGCCGGTGTCGATGCGCAACATGCGTGAGGTCAGCGAGCTGTGCCGTCGCCACGGCATCATCCTGTGGTCCGACGCGACCCGGCTGGTCGAGAACGCATTCTTCATCAAGGAGCGTGAGGAGGGCTTCGCCGACCGTCCCGTGCGCGAGATCGTCCACGAGATGATGACGTACTTCGACGGCTGCACCATGTCCGGCAAGAAGGACTGCCTGGTCAACATCGGCGGCTTCCTCGCCGTGCGTGATGAGAGCGTCTTCCAGCGTGCTTGCGAGCTCGTCGTCCTGTACGAAGGGATGCCGAGCTACGGCGGTATGGCCGGGCGCGACATGGCCGCGATGGCTCAGGGCATCCATGAGATGGTGGATGACGACTACATCGCGCACCGGATCTACCAGGTCCGCTACCTCGGCAACCAGCTGCTGGCGGCCGGTGTCCCGATTATCGAGCCGATCGGTGGACACGCGGTGTTCCTGGACGCCAAGCGCTTCCTGCCGCATCTGTCGCAGGAGGACCTGCCGGCTCAGTCCCTCGCCGCCGAGCTGTACCTCGACAGTGGCGTGCGGTCGATGGAGCGTGGCATCGTCTCGGCTGGTCGCAACTCGGCCACCGGGCGCAACAACACGCCGAAGCTCGAGTCAGTGCGGCTGACCATCCCCCGCCGGGTCTACACCGACCGGCACATGGATGTCGTTGCGGCCTCGGTGATCGCGCTGTACGGGCGTCGCGACCAGATCAAGGGCCTGAAGATGCTCTACGAACCGCCGACACTGAGGTTCTTCACGGCTCGCTTCGAGCCCCTGGCCTGATCCAGAGCTCCAGCAGGAAGGCCCCGGCAGACTGTCGCCGGGGCCTTCTCTTGTCCCCGCGACGGGTCATCCTTGGCGACCACACACCGCGTCGGCGCGTGGCGAGATTGTTACCGGTTCTACTTGCGCGGTCGCCAGCACAAGCGGTTGCATTGGGTGGCAAGGCTTGGATGGGGCAGTTTCGGCTGCGTCTGGGCCCTTAGATCACAACGCAGTGGAGGTCACCAGATGTCCAACATTCGTTCGCCCCGCATTCTTGCGGCGGTCGCCGGGGGGCTGGGTTTCGCCCTCGTTCTGTCGGCCTGTTCGAGCAGCACGCCCAGCCCTGGTTCCACCGCCGCAGGCGGTGCCGACTGCGCGGCGTACAAGGTGTACGGCGACCTCAGCGGCAAGTCCGTCAGTGTCTACACCGGGATCGTCACTCCCGAGGACAAGCCGTACATGGACTCGTACAAGCCGTTCGAGACCTGCACGGGGGCCAAGATCAACTATGTCGGGGACAAGGCCTTCGAGACCCAGATCCTGGTCCGGGCCAAGGCCGGCAACCCCCCGGATATCGCTATCGTCCCGCAGCCGGGCCTGCTTCAGCAGCTCGTGGCGACCGGCGCAGCCAAGGCGGCCCCGCAGGCGGTTTCCGACAACGTCGACAAGTTCTGGGGCGCTGACTGGAAGGCCTATGGATCGGCCGACGGCAAGTTCTACGCCGCTCCGTCCGGTGCCAGCGTGAAGTCGCTGGTCTGGTACTCCCCGAAGGAGTTCAAGGACAAGGGCTACACGATCCCCACCACGCTCGCCGAGCTCAAGACGCTCTCCGACACCATCGCGGCGACCGGTAAGAAGCCGTGGTGCGCAGGTATCGCCAGCGGTGAGGCCACTGGCTGGCCGGTCACCGACTGGATGGAGGACTTCATGCTCCGCCTGTCTGGTCCGGACGTCTACGACCAGTGGGTCACGCACAAGATCGCGTTCAACTCGGCCGACCCGACTGCAGCGCTCGACGCCGTCGGTGCCTACCTGAAGAACGACAAGTACGTGAACGGTGGTCTCGGCAGCGTCAAGAGCATCGCGTCCACGACCTTCCAGGACGGTGGCCTGCCGATCCTCGATGGCACGTGCTCGCTGCACCGCCAGGCCAGCTTCTACGCCTCGAACTTCCCGAAGGGCACGAAGGTCGCCGAGGACGGCGACGTGTTCGCGTTCTACCTGCCGGGCGTCCAGGCGGCCGATCACCCCGTTCTGGGTGGCGGCGAGTTCAACCTCGCATTCGCCGACCGTCCCGAGGTGCAGGCCTTCCAGACCTACCTGTCGAGCGACACGTGGGCCAACAACAAGGCGAAGATCAGCTCTGAGGTAACAGGCGGCGGCTGGATCACCGCCAACAAGGGCCTCGACGTGGCGAACCTGGTCAACCCGATCGACAAGCTGTCTGCCACGATCCTCCAGGACCCGAAGACGGTCTTCCGTTTCGACGGTTCCGACATGATGCCGGCAGCGGTGGGTTCGAACGCCTTCTGGAAGCAGGCGACGGCCTGGATCGTCGGTCAGAGCACGAAGGACACCGTGGACAAGATCGAGGCCGCGTGGCCGAAGTCTTGACCTGACTGACTCCTGAGATGCCCGGGCGTGCGCCGACAGCGTTCACGCCCGGGCGTCTTTCCACTCTCACAAGGAGGTGAGGAACTCAGATGGACACATCGACCAAAGTTCTGACGATGCTGCTGGCGATCTTGCTGTTCGTGGCCGTGGTGGGCGTGATGCTCTTCATCGCGAGCCGGACGGAGCGGAAGAGCGCCCAGCTGGTGGCCTATGTCTTCCTGTTCCCGTCGATCGTGATGCTTAGCGTCGGGCTCCTGTACCCCGCCGTGAAGACGATCTACGCGTCATTCTTTGACGCGGCAGGCAAGGCCTTCATCGGACTCGGGAACTACGACACGATCTTCACGTCGTCGGATGAGATCACGGTCCTGCGAAACACCGTGCTCTGGGTCGTGGTCACCCCCTTCGTGGCGACGGCGATCGGCCTCCTCTACGCGATCCTTGTCGAGGGCGCCAAGGCAGAGGCCCTCGCGAAGGCGATGATCTTCCTTCCGATGGCGATCTCGATGGTTGCCGCGTCGATCATCTGGAAGTTCGTCTACGAGTTCCGCCCCGACCAGCCGGGGGTGAAGCAGATCGGCTTGCTGAACCAGGTCTTAGTCTGGCTTGGGGGTTCCCCCCAGCAATGGCTGCTCAACGCACCGTGGAACAC
>JBDTMW010000103.1:0-7878 GCA_039934065.1 Actinomycetota bacterium
CGCAGGCGGTGGGCGCCATCGGTGCGACGGGCAGCACCGCTGCCAACACGCTGGCCGCCGAGGCCGACCTCGTGATCGGCCTCGGCACCCGCTGGAGCGACTTCATGACCGCGTCGATGAGCGCGTTCGGGGACCCCAGCGTCAAGTTCGTCAACATCAATGTGGCGGCTCTGGACGGGTACAAGCTCTCAGGCCTGTCTCTGGTCGCAGATGCCAGGGAAGCGTTGCAGGCGTTGACGACCCATCTCAGCGGGTGGCGAGCCGACCCGGCATACACGAGTCGGGCAATCGACCTGGCCCACGTGTGGGACGGAGCAGTGGAAGCGGCCTACGACCCTGGCGGCGACCCGGACATCGCACCGAGCCAGAGTCAGGTGATCGGCGCGGTCAACGACCTGTCCGGTCCGCGTGCCGTCGTCGTGTGTGCTGCCGGCTCGATGCCAGGCGACCTGCACAAGATGTGGCGCACGAGCGACGTCATGGGCTATCAGGTGGAGTACGGCTATTCGTGCATGGGTTATGAGATAGCCGGGGGGCTCGGGGTGAAGATGGGGGTGCCCGACCGCGAAGTCATCGTCATGGTGGGCGACGGGTCCTACCTGATGATGGCCCAGGAGATTGTCACCGCGGTGCAGGAGGGCATCAAGCTGGTCGTGGTGGTGGTCCAGAACCATGGCTTTGCCTCTATCGGCGCATTGTCGGAAACCGTTGGCGTGCCAGGGTTTGGCACCAGCTATCGCTACCGCGGCGAGACTGGCCACCTTGACGGAGACATCCTGCCGGTCGACCTGGCCGCCAACGCTGCCAGCCTCGGCGCACAGGTCCTGCGGGCCGACACGCTAGGCGCGTTCCGGCAGTGCCTCAGCCAGGCGTTGGCGGCCACCGGAACCACAGTCGTCCACGTGGAGTGCGCGCTGGCAACCGGATCGCCGTCGAGTCAGTCGTGGTGGGACGTTCCCGTCGCCGAGGTCTCCACCCAGGCGGTTACCCGCGCGGCCCGAACGGCATACGAGCGCGCAAAGATCGCCCAGCGGAGCCACCTGAGCCCCTTCAACGGCTGAGCAGACGTCAGCGGGCTGCTCCAGTGACCAGCCACGCGTTGCCGTGGGCGCGCCATCCCAGGGCAACCCCCCGCATCGACATGAAGACGACGAACGTCAGCCAGAGGACAGTCATCGCATGGCCCTGCGCAGCAACAGAATCCGGACCGGCCAGCACTGGCTCCTCGGTTGCACGAACGGTCAGGATCAGCGGTAGATAGAGGACGAGGAGACCGACCTGGGCCTTCGCGAGCCACCTGCCGTCGCCGGCGCCGATGAGGACCCCGTCCAACACGAAGACGAAGCCAGAAATCGGCTGTGCAACGGCTACCACGATCAGGGCAGCGGCCAGCGCCGCCTGCACAGCCGGATCGGAGGTGAACAGCGAGGGTATGAGCGAATGCGTTGCCAGCACGAGGATTCCGAGCCCCGTGCCACCGATGACGCCCCACCACAACATGGTGCGCGTGGCTTCGCGGGCTCCGGTGACATCGCCGGCGCCCAGGGCCTTGCCGGTCATCGCCTGGCCGGCGATCGCCAGAGCGTCCAGGGCAAAGGCCAGGAAGCTCCACACGGTGGCGGATACCTGATAGGCCGCAAGAGGCACGTCCCCCAGGCCAGCAGCGACCCAGGTCGTCACCAGCAGGACGAATCGAAGGGCGAGAGTCCTGACCAGCAGGGGCACGCCGTCCAGAGCCGCTTTCAGCACCCGCGCCGGATGCGGGCGCAGGCCTGAACCGAGCCGCCGGGCGCGACGCACGACGACGATGACGAGGGCCGACGCCATACCGGACTGGGCCAGAACCGTGCCGAGGGCAGAACCCGCAATGCCCATGTGCAGGCCGTAGACGAAGATCAGGCTAAGCGCGATGTTGCTGCTGAATCCCACAACGGATGCGACCAATGGCGTTCTCGTGTCTTGTAGTCCGCGCAGGACTCCGGTCACTGCCAGGACGACGAGCATCGAAGGTATGCCGATCGCCGACACGCGCAGGTAGGTCACCGCCTGCGCGAGTGCGGCCGCGGATGCGCCGAAGAGAGCGCACAGTGGTGCGGCAAACACGGCGACGAGCGCCCCGGTCACGAGGCCGATCACGACCGCCAGCCAGATCCCGTCCACGCCGGCTCTGACGGCACCTTGCTCAGAACCGGATCCGACCTGTCGGGCGACGATCGAGGTCGTCCCGTAGGCGAGGAAGACGAAGATGTTGGCGGCAGTGATCAGCGCTGCGCTGGCGATGCCGAGACCGGCCAGCTCGATCGTGCCCAGGTGTCCGATGATCGCCGAGTCGGCCAGCAGGAAGAGTGGCTCCGCGACGAGGGCCAGAAACGCAGGCACGGCCAGGCGCAGGATCTCGCGTCGCTGGCTGCCGTTCTGGCCAGAGGACTCGCGGGGGTCGCCCGACAGATCGCCGGGATCGCCAGACAAGTTCCGATTGCGGTTCACCCTCGCAGACTAAAGGTCTGACGAATATCTCCGAAGCCGGTCGCGATTAGCGCGGGATGGGTGGAAAGTTGTTGCTAATGCCAGTATCCGAGTCGAAGGGATGCTCCCGTGAGCGTCGTGGACTTCGTAGGGCCCTTGGTCCGGGCGGGTCTGGGTGCAGACCTGCCGGTACGCCTGCGCTGCTGGGACGGTTCCGAGCTTGGTCCGCTCGACGCGCCGGTGCAGCTGACCTTCACCAGCCCACGGAGCCTGCGTCGGCTGTTGTGGGCCCCCAACCAGCTTGGGTTCGCGCGCGCCTACGTCTCTGGCGACGTGCTGATCGAGGGAGACCTGATGGCGGGCCTGTCAGCGCTGGAGCAGGCTACCGATCCTGACCTCGGCCCCGGGGTGGTGATCGACATGTCGATGCGGCGGGCGTTGGTGATGGCGGCGCTGCGCCTTGGAGTCCTGGGGCTACCTCCGTCACCTCCGGCTGAGGAGGCGAAGCTTGGCGGGCTTCGCCATTCGAAAGGTCGTGACGCGCGGGCCATTGCTCATCACTACGACGTCGGGAACGAGTTCTACGAGCTCGTGCTTGGTTCGTCGATGACCTATTCGTGCGCGTACTACGAGCCGGAGAACCGATCGCTGGATGGTTCCGTATCCGATCCCGCGTTCGGGCTGGCGGAGGCCCAGCAGGCCAAAAACGACCTGGTGGCCCGCAAGCTCGGACTGAAGCCTGGCATGCGTGTCCTCGACGTCGGTTGCGGCTGGGGAGCCTTTGTCTGCAACGCTGCTCGCAACTATGGGGTCCAGGCCGTCGGCATCACCCTATCCCGGGAGCAGGCCGACCATGCCCGACGCCGGGTGATCGATGAGGGAGTCGCGGAGCGTGTGGAGATCCGCGTCCAGGACTACCGCGATGTCCACGGGGCCCCCTTCGACGCTATCGCGAGCATTGGCATGGCAGAACACGTCGGCCGGACGACGCTGCCGACATACTCGGCGGAGCTTTTCGGCTTGCTGCGCCCAGGCGGGCGACTGCTGAACCACGCGATCTCTCGACGTCCCGGACCTGTCGGACGTTTCTCTCGCACGTCCTTCATCGACCGCTACGTCTTTCCTGACGGGGAGCTTCAGCCGATCGCCGTCATGGTCGAGGCGCTGGAGGACGCCGGCTTCGAGGTGCGTGACGTCGAGTCCTTGCGAGAGCATTATGCGTTGACCTTGAGGGCGTGGGTGGCGAACCTGGAAGCGAACTGGGACAGGGCTGTTCAGCTCACGAGCGTCGGGCGGGCACGGGTGTGGCGGTTGTACATGGCGGGCTCGGCGCTTGCCTTCGAGGCCAACCGGATCGGGGTTAACCAGGTGCTGGCCGTGCGGTCTGATGTTCGTGGCATCAGCGGTATGCCGCGGTCCCGGGCCTCAATGCTGGCACCAATCGTCACTCCAGGTTCTTGAGCGCCTCTCTCCGGGAGAGCGGTGAGAGCTGGGGGCTGAGCTGCTCGACGGTGCGACGAACCCAGTCGGCGGCCTCGGTGCTGGAATGGGCGTACTGACGCAACGACCAGCCAATTGCCTTGCGAATGAAGAACTCTCGGTCGGCCAAGTTGGACGTGATGCAGTCGAGGAGCAGTGGTAGGTCAGTCTCGTCCTTGCTCGAGAGCTGGCTCAGGATCGCGGCCCGGCGCACCCACATGTTGTCCGCGATCGCCCATGAACGCATCCGTTCTGCCTCGGTCTCGGGGTGTGCCCGCAGGACCGGCCCGACCCGGCGGGCGGCGATCTCATCCACGAAGTCCCACCACGCGCCCGTTTCGATCAGATAGCGGTAGAGGGGCATGGCTGGGCGGTCCTGCGCCCACGGCCGATACGAGCGGTACCCGGAGATGGCCAGGGCGGCGTAGCGCTCTTCCCGGAACTGCGCGCCGTCCCAGAGCCTGCGAATGGTTGCCTCCCACTCGTCGCGAGTGAGCAGGCGGTATGCCGGGTTGGCCAGAAGCGGCGTCAGCGTGGCTTTGAGTTGAGGTGCGCGAATGCCACGGAAGGGCATCGTGGACTTCATGTATGCCTGCTGGCCCCCGGCCCGGTCGGGGTCACCGACCTGCTCCAGCACCCGGCATACGGCATCGACCAGGTCGTGTCGCACCATCCCCGTCACGTTCACAACCTAGGATCTTCGGGTTGTCACTGTCACTGCGGGACAGGTGGGACGGCGCGCCGTCGAGACGCCGTAACTTTCTTTTGTCCACAGGGGTGTGGATCACGTTCATGCAGGTCAGCCTGTGTAGGGCGTGCTGTCCCCAACGAAACTCACAGTGTTGTCCACAGGGTATGCACACCCCTGGTCGGCGTGGTGCACAGGTTGTCCCCACGATGCGCACAGCCTCTGTTTGAGTCCTCGGCCAGACAGCAATAGCGTGGCTGCTTCGTACCGATCCCTGCGCGGACGATAGCCCGGTCTGGACGGTCGTGGGGCTGTCAGACCCTGATGGTGTGCTGGTCGTGGTTCGGGTTGCAGAGTGGTCATCGGAGGGGACGCGCGTGTCGATCGCGAAGCTGAACGTCGAGAAGTATGACGGGCCGACTAACTCCTCCTATGGACCTGCTGACGACCGGCTTCCACCGCAGGACGTTCACGCGGAACAGAGCGTCATCGGCGGCATGCTGCTGTCCAAGGACGCGATTGCCGACTGCGTCGAGGGCCTCAAGGGTTCCGACTTCTATCGCCCGGCGCACGAGCTGATCTATGACGCGATCCTGGACCTCTACAGCCGTGGCGAGCCGGCCGATGCCATCACGGTCTCCGATGAGCTGACCAAGCGCGGCGACCTGGTGCGCGTGGGCGGTCAGGCCTATCTGCACCAGCTGATCTCCTCGGTGCCGACGGCAGCCAATGCCGGGTACTACGCGCAGATCGTGGCCGAGCGGGCGGTCTTGCGCCGGCTCGTCGACGCTGGCACGAAGATCGTCCAGATGGGTTATGGCCAGGGTGGTGGCGACGTCCTGGACATTGTCAACGCCGCTCAGGCCGAGATCTACGCCGTGGCGGACAAGCGCGGCGGTGACGACTACGCGGTCCTGGGTGACGTGCTCGAGGCGACCGTGGACGAGATCGAGGCAGCCTCAGGCAAGTCCGGTGAGATGACTGGCGTCCCCACGGGATTCACCGAGTTCGACAACCTCACCAACGGACTGCACCCCGGCCAGATGATCGTCGTGGCGGCCAGGCCTGCTGTTGGTAAGGCGCTGGCGCTGGACACGCCGCTGCCCACGCCCTCGGGCTGGACCACGATGGGTGAGGTCGTGGTCGGTGAGCTCGTGCTCGGTGCCGACGGCCGGCCGACCATAGTGACGCGCGCAACCGACGTGATGACGGGGCGACCATGTTTTGAGGTTGAGTTCTCCGACGGGTCCGTGATCGTCGCCGACGCAGAACACCAGTGGCTTACCGATACCCGTTCCAGTCGCAAGTCGGTCCAGGCCGCCCGAGATGATCGCAGTCGGACCAGGAACCAGCGCACTTTCGCCGATGTTTGCACCACATCGCAGATTGCGGCGACGTTGCGCTGCGATACGGCAGAGAAGAAGCTCAACCACAGCGTTCGGCTGGCTGCCCCGATCGAGCTACTCGAGCAGTCCTACCTCATCCCGCCCTATGTTCTGGGCGCATGGCTGGGTGACGGCACGAGTGCGTCTGCACAGATCACCAGTGCCGACCCCGGGATCATCGTGCGCCTGGAGTCCGAGGGCCTCGTGGTGGCGCGGCAGGCGTCGACACTGCGGTACTCCCTTCGCTGGGCGAAGCAGGCAGTGGTCGCCCGCGAATGCATCGTGTGTGGCGCTGAGTTCGTTCCCCAGACCTCTCAGGTGAAATCGTGCGGGAGGTCCTGCGGTGGGAAGGCGAAGACCGTCTCGGCGAAGTCGATACCGCCCAGTTGCCCCGACTGCGGCGGTCCTTCCTCAGGCATGCGCCGTTGTGAGGTCTGCAATGCCAAACACGGGACCGTTCAAGCGGCCCTTCGTACCGTGGGCGTCCTGAACAACAAGCACATTCCCGCGGACTACTTACGAGGCAGCGAACGACAGCGTCGTGAACTGCTGGCTGGACTGCTCGATACCGACGGCGCTGTCACGTCAAGTGGTTGCCTGCAGTTCACGACCACGAGTGATCGGCTACATCGATGCGTGTACGAACTCATCGTCAGCCTCGGCTACCGGTGCGGTGTCTCCCGCAAGCGTGTCGGTGGGCACAGTGACGAATCTTCGACGGCCTATACGTTGACCTTCAGCAGTGATGATGAGGTCTTTGGTCTGGAACGTAAGCGCCTGCTGCACAAGGAACTTCGTGGCCGCACCTTCCAGCGTGGGAACTCACGTTTCATTACTGCAGTGCGTCCGGTTGAGTCTGTCCCGGTGCGATGCATCGAGGTTGACAACAAGGCGCATCTCTACCTTGCTGGCAACTCCATGATCCCCACGCACAACTCGACCTGGGGTTTGGACATCGCACGATCGGCGGCGATCAAGCACAAGATGGCCACCGTTCTGTTCAGCCTCGAGATGAGTCGCACCGAGATCACGATGCGGTTGCTCTCGGCCGAGGCGTCGATCCAGCTGCAGAACATGCGCAAGGGCACGATGCGCGATGAGGACTGGACCAGGCTGGCGCGCACGATGGCTGAAGTCTCCGATGCCCCACTGTTCATTGATGATTCGCCGAACATGTCGCTGATGGAGATCCGGGCCAAGTGCCGGCGCCTTAAGCAGCAGCACAACCTTCGCCTGGTGATCATCGACTATCTCCAGCTGATGAGCTCGGGCAAGCGGGTCGAGAGCCGTCAGCAAGAGGTCTCCGAGTTCTCCCGTGCACTCAAGCTCCTGGCCAAGGAGCTTGAGGTTCCCGTGATCGCGATCTCCCAGCTGAACCGTGGCAGCGAGCAGCGCACGGACAAGCGTCCGCAGATGAGCGACCTTCGTGAAAGTGGATCTATAGAGCAAGATGCCGACATGGTGATCCTGCTCCACCGCGAGTCGATGTATGAGCGTGAGTCACCTCGCGAGGGCGAAGCGGACCTGATCGTTGCCAAGCACCGCAACGGGCCGACAGACACGATTACCGTTGCCTTCCAAGGGCATTACTCCCGCTTTACGAATATGGCCACGAACTTCTGATACGTGATCCGATTTGACGTGGGCCACTGACAGTGTTGGTCAGTCAGCCATCTTGGCGTCAGGATTCCGCCGCGTTGCCCTGAGTGGGCCTCACCTAGACTCAGGCGATGCCTGACCGAAGCCCTGTGGCACCGCGCCGAGGTGGCGCGGAGCGCCAAACTCGACGGCGACATCGTGAGCCGGGCTGGGTGCCGAATCAGCATGGAGCGTGGGCGATGCTCATCGTCCCGTTCGCCG
>JBDTMW010000104.1:0-7825 GCA_039934065.1 Actinomycetota bacterium
CGCGGCTCATGACAACACGTCCGAGATCGGTTCGGCGGCCGGCTGGATCGTCCTGATCGCCGTCGGCATGACCGTGGTGCTCACCGCGTCATACTGCACCCGCGCATGGCTGGTCCTGACTCACCTCAGCCCACAGGAGGCGGTCGTCCACGAGGCGGCTGTCAAGGACTCCAGGGAAGTCGAGGTCGGCCTCGTCGAGATCTTCACGGAGCCGGCGCCCGGCGCTGGTGTCACTCCCGACTCGTCAGGCGGGTCTGCTGCGACTGTCGTCGAAGCCCAGGTCGAGCCTGACCACGGCCACGCCGACATCCACCTCAGCGCCCGCCTGTCCGTCTGGGTTCTCGCACTCCTATCCGTTGTCGGAGGACTGATCATCTTCACCCCGCTCGTCCCCCATATCGAGCCACACATCAACTGGTGGCTGGCCGGATCCTCACTGGCCCTGATCGTGGCAAGCTTCGCCGCGGTCCGGCGCATGGCATTGGGGCAGGACAGCGGTGACGCAGCAGATCGCCTTGGCGCGGAACGAATGGCGCTGTTCGACAGAGGTCTGGGAGCCGATGGGGTCTATGTCGCCATGGCATCCCAGGTTGTCCGGCTCGCCGACATCGTGGTCATTGCAGACCGCCAGGTCATCGACGCCTACGTGCGCGGGACCGTCGTGGTCACTCGCTGGATCGGCACTGTCGGTGAGCGGGCGCACACCCGCAAGCCGTCCTCCTACCTCGTGTGGCTGCTGGTCGGCTTGCTCGCGGTCGGCGTGACAGGGGTGACGTTGTGGTAGTTCTCCTGCTCGCGGCCCTGGCGGTTCCGGCCCTTACGGGCACCGCCTTGATCCTGACCGGTCGCGACTCCTTGAGGGTGAGCGAGAGCAACGCCAACCTGGTCAGTCTGGTCGCCAGCGTCGCCACCGCCGCCCTCGTGGTGGCAACGGTGATCACGCGCCCGGTGGTGGACCACCAGTGGCTGCCCTCCCTCGGGGTCAGATGGCAGTTCTCGGTCGACGGCATCAGCGCGCCACTCTTGATCCTCACCGCCGCCCTCGGTATCGCGGTCGTGGTCCAGGCCCGCTCGTACCCCCCGCACGGCGGCTCGTCCACGACCTTCTACGGGGCCCTGCTGCTGGTCGAGTTCGGAGCGCTGGCAACATTCCTGACTCGTGATGCAGTCGTCTTCTTCCTCTCGTTCGAAGTCGTGCTCATCCCCATGTGGGTGCTGATCTCCCGCTACGGCGACTCCCACGATCTCCCGGCGCGTGCGGACGCCTCCGGTCGCTTCGTTCTCTACACCGTGCTCGGCTCTACGTTGATGCTGGTGGGGATCCTGGCCCTGGTGCACTCAGCCGGCACAGCCAACCTGGACGAGCTCGCGAAGCTCCGCGGGGCCGGGATGGATCGGTCAACCCAGATGGTCATCGCGGCGCTGTTGCTCGTGGGGCTGGGCATCAAGATCCCCATGTGGCCGTTCCACACGTGGCTGCCGCCGGCCCACACCATTGCTCCCACCGCCGGCTCGGTGCTGCTGGCGGCGATCCTGCTGAAGATGGGCACGTACGGCATCGTGCGGCTGGTCATCGCGCCTCTGCCCATCGGGTTCGGCGCCCTGGCACCGGTGTTCGCGACTGCCGGCGTCATCGGCATTCTCTGGGGGGGCTTGGCCTGCCTTGTCGAGAACGACCTCAAACGACTGATCGCCTACTCCTCCGTTGCGCACATGGGCTTCGTGGTTCTGGGGCTGTCGAGCGGAACGACCGTTGGTCTTCAGGCGGCGTTGTTCGCCAACATCGCCCACGGCGTCGTGTCCGCCCTGCTCTTCTTCCTCGTCGGCGGTCTCAAGGAACGCTGGGGATCAGCCGACCTGGCCACGGCGCGTGCCGCCCTGCGTGAGGTCTCACCTCGCCTGGGCCTCGCCCTCGTCGTCGGCTTCGCCGCCTCGCTCGGACTTCCCGGCCTGGTCGGTTTCTGGGGCGAGTTCCTGGCGATGTACTCCTCGTGGTCCCCCGCAGCCGACCGTCCCGAAGGCTTCATGCGCGTTCTGGCCGTCTTGGCCGTGACCGGCACGGCCTTGGCCGCGGGCTACTCGTTGCGGGTGCTGCGGCTGATCTGGTCCGGCGATCGCACCACGCCCGCCCATGCAGACGCTCGCGGCGGCGAATGGTCCGTGCTCGCGGTCCTGGTGGCAGGTGTTCTCGTCCTCGGCGTTGCGCCCGGGATTGTGCTGAACACGACCAGCAAGGATGTCGCTGCCATCACTACCGAGGTGTCCCGATGAGCCAGGCCGTTGTCAGTCTCAACGCTGGAATGCTGCTGCCGGTGCTTGCGCCGGCCATCGGTGCTGCCGTTGTCCTGGTCGTAGACGTTGCGGCACCACGCCTGCGTCGGACCCACTATCTGGTGGCGCTGGTCAGCCTCGTGATCGGCGCGGTGGCCACGTTCGCCGGCCTGGGCATGGGCTCCGGGGTTGTCCGCCAGACGCTGTGCCTGCCCGGTGGTGGTCAGTGCATGTATGCCGCCGACGCCGTCGCGTCGGCACTCCAGCTGGCCGCCCTCTTGGCGGCAGGAGTGACTCTGCTGCTGAGCTGGCCCGATGACAAGAAGCAGTCGTCGGGAGGCACCGCCGTCATCGTGAGCCTGGTCCTGGCGGCCACGGCAGGCGCCACGGCGGTGGCCGGTGCTCGCGACCTCGGTTCGTGGCTGGTCGCACTCGAGCTCGCAACCCTCCCGACGGTGGCGCTGGTCGCCCTGAGGGGTGCGCGTTCAGCGATCTCCGGTGCCATTGCGCTGCTCACCACCGCACTGGTGTCTTTCGCTCTGCTCGCACTCTCGGCTGCGCTCTGGTTCACCGCCACAGCAAGTCCGTTCCTCACACCCGCCGCCGCCCTCACGGCGTTCGACGATCCGTCCCGCCGGCCGATCCTGGTCCTGGCGGTTGCCCTCGTCATCGCAGGGATCGGCTTCAAGCTGTCGCTCGTGCCGTTCCATGCGTGGACCCCTGAGGCCTACGACGGCGCCCCGTTGCCGATAGCCGCCTTCCTCGCCGGCGTCTCCAAGATCGCCGCCCTCGCTGCGTTGCTCGTGGTGATCAGGGCTATCGCCCCACTGGGCGCTCCTGTCCTGACCTCCATCGCCATCGTCGCGGCGGTGAGCATGACCCTGGGCAACATCATGGCGCTGCGACAGGACGGGGTGGTCCGGCTGCTTGCGTGGTCGACCGTGGCACAGGCCGGATGGGTGGTCATGCCCCTGGCCACCGTCTCCTCGGCGGCCGTGTTCGCCTCCGGGGCCTATCTGTTGGCCTACGTGCTGGCGACGCTCTTGGCATTTGCCGTGGTCGCCGCCCTGGTTCAGACGCGAGGTGCAGCGCGCGCCCGCGACCTGGCCTCCTACCGCGGCCTCGTTCAGGACCACCCTGTTCTTGCTGCTGCCCTCGGGCTGGCCCTGTTATCGCTGGCCGGGCTGCCGCCGGGTGTCCTCGGGCTGGTGGCCAAGGTCACCGCGTTGCGCCCGGTCGTGTCCAGCGAGCTCTGGCTGCTGGCGGTCGTCGCGGCCGTCAACGCCGTGCTGGGCGTGGCGGTCTACACCCGCTGGCTGCGTGCCGCCCTGGCCGCACCGGACTCACCACCTGACGCATCGGGTGTCGCGGCGACTGGTGGTGCTGTTCCAGCGGCAGCAGGAGCCCTTCGGGCGCATCCCGCGACGCTGGTCGCAGTCGGGTCAGCCGCTGTGGCGCTGGTGGTGACCAGTGTGTGGCCGCAACTGGTCCTGGGGCTGCTGGGCTCCTGAGACCCGGAACACCAAGCAGGGGATCCGCGTTGGGAAGAGCATGCACAACCATTTCAACGGGCTGAAGACCACGCTGCTTCTCAGCGGCATCTTCGCCCTCCTGCTCGCGCTCGGCGCCCTGGTCAACGGCGGCAGATACATCTGGGTCTTTGCCCTGTTCGGGGTCGCCATGACCGCCTACGGTTACTGGAACAGCGACAAGATCGCGATCAAGGCCATGCGCGCCCAGCCGGTCAGCGAGGCTCAGGCTCCCGTGATGTACCGCATCGTGCGTGAGCTCTCGACGGCTGCAGGCAAACCGATACCTCGCCTGTTCATCTCGCCGACGGAGGCGCCCAACGCCTTTGCCACAGGTCGCAACCCGGCCAACGCGGCCGTCTGCTGCACCCAGGGGATCCTGACTCTGCTCGACGAGCGAGAGCTGCGAGGGGTCCTGGGCCACGAGCTCATGCACGTCTACAACCGTGACATCCTGACGGCGTCGGTCGCCGCCGCCGTCGCGGGCGTCATCACCAGCGTTGCCCAGATGTTCATGTTCATGGGCATCTTCGGCGGTGGTGGCAGCAACAACAACAACCGCTCAAACCCGATCGGCATGTTGCTGATGGCCTTTCTTGCACCCCTGGCCGCCACCACGATCCAGCTGGCGATCACCCGGACCCGCGAGTTTGACGCCGACGAAGACGGCGCCAAGCTGACCGGCGACCCGTTGGCGCTTGCTTCGGCCCTGCGCAAGCTCGAGCGTGGAACGGCTGCCGCGCCGCTCGCCCCCCAGCGTGACATCGTCAACGCCAGCCACATGATGATCGCCAACCCGTTCCGTCCCCAGGATGTGTCGCGGCTGTTCGCCACCCACCCGCCGATGGCAGATCGCATCGCCCGACTGGAGACGATGGCCTCGGGGTTCCGCGGGTACTGACGGATCAACCGCGAGCGCGGACGTTTACGCAGGGTGCTGACGTGGGTGGTCGCAGTCTGATCGGGCATTGACCGTAGCGACCCCGCGGAAAGCCTCCGGACGCTTCTGAAAGAGTGTCGGGCATGGCAAACCTGACACGTCTGGAAGCCGGGGCGCGGTCCGCCCTGATCGATGTCACCGGATATCGCGTGGAGCTGGATCTCGCCCAGGGCGCGGAGACCTTCGGTTCCTCGAGCACGGTGCGGTTCACCTGCGCCGCACCGGGGGCCGCGACGTTCCTGGACGTCAAAGCGCAACGGCTCCACCACGCCACCCTCAACGGTATCGACGTCGATCTTGCCGACTTTGACGGTGAGCGGATCGCCCTGACCGGCCTCCTGGCCGACAACGAGGTCGTCGTCAGGGCGACGATGGCCTACAGCAACGACGGGCAGGGGCTGCACCGTGCCATCGACCCGGCCGACGACCAGCACTACGTCTACGGTCACTCGTTCCTGGACGCTGCGCCGCGGGTCTTCGCGTGTTTCGACCAGCCCGACCTCAAAGCTCCCTACGACGTCAGCGTCACCGCGCCGCCCGAGTGGATCGTCCTGGGAAACGGCGGCGCCACGCGCGTCGGCGAAGGCAGCTGGCAGCTGGCGACAACGAAGCCATTAGCCACCTACTTCTTCACTGTCTGCGCCGGCCCCTACGTCTCCGTCACGGCCGAGCACGACGGTATCCCGCTGGGCATCCACGCCCGGGCCTCGCTGCGTGAGCCGCTCGAACGTCAGGCCGAGCAGATTCTCAACGTCACCCGGCAGTCCTTCGACTACTACCACTCGCTGTTCGGCATCCGCTATCCGTTCGGGGAGTACCACCAGGTCTTCGTCCCCGAGTTCAACGCCGGCGCGATGGAGAACCCCGGATGCATCACGGTGCGCGACCAGTACGTGTTCCGGGGGGCGACCACCCACGATGAGGTGCTGACCAGGTCCAACACCATTTCGCACGAGATGGCACACATGTGGTTCGGCGACCTGGTGACCATGAACTGGTGGGACGACCTGTGGCTGAACGAGTCGTTCGCAGAGTACATGTCGCACCGAACCCTTTATGAGGCAACGGAGTTCACCGATGCCTGGGTCGACGCGTCGATGGCCCGTAAGCCGTGGGGCTACGCCGCCGAGCGGATGCCGTCGACCCACCCCGTTGCTGGTTCCCCCGCGCCCGACGCGCAGTCTGCGTTGCAGAACTTCGACGGCATCTCCTATGCCAAGGGCTCAGCCACCCTGGTCCAGCTGATCGCACACATCGGGGACGACGCCTTCATCGCAGGAGTGACGGACTACCTGCGCTCGCATGCCTACGGCAACGCCTCGCTCGCGGACTTCCTCGGGGCGATGGAGCGATCCAGCGGCAAGGACCTCCAGGGCTGGGCTGACGCCTGGCTGCGGACGGCCGGGCTCGACGCGATCTCGATGGAGACGACCGCCGATCAGGGCATGATCACCTCCGCCACGGTCCGCCGGATCCCCCCGGCCGCCTATCCGGCAGATCGCGCCCACAGCTTCGATGTCGCCGGATTCTCAGACGGCACAGAGGTGTTCCGTGTGGCCACGACCGTGCACGGCGACGAGACGGCCCTGCCTGAGCTGGTCGGCAAGTCGAGCGCAACCATGCTGATCCCCAACGCGGCTGACCTGACCTGGGCCAACATCAAGCTCGACGCGGCCACGGTCGCCGCCACGCCTGCGCAGCTGTCGTCGGTGCCGCAAGCGCAGACCAGGGCGGTCGTCTGGGCGGCCCTGATCGACGGCGTCGCGCTGGCCGAGATCGACCCGCGGCACCTGATCGCTGTCATGGCGACATCGTGGGCCGAGGAGAGCAACCAGTCGATCGTCAACAGGGTGGGCATGCAGATGACCCTGCGGATCATTCCCCAGTTCATCCCGGTGCCTGAGCACGACGGCGCCTACGCCGTCTTGGCCAATGCTGCGTCATCGATGCTCGCCCAGTCGGAGCCGGGCTCGTCCCGGGCGTTGGTGGCCGCCCGATACGTCGCGACCTGGTCTGCTGACGAGGAGCTGTTGCGCAGCTGGGCATTCGGGGATCAGCTGCCCGAGGGTCTCGCCGGCGACTCGGACTTCCGGTGGGTGGTGCTGTCCACCCTGGCTCGACGCGCCGCGATCGGACCGGTCGAGATCGACGCCGCACTGGACCTCGACCACACTATGCAGGGCAACCAGAAAGCGTTGCAGGCAAAGGCTTCTGCCCCCGACGCGGCGGCCAAGGAGTGGGCCTGGGAACAGATCACCGGAGATCACGGGCGCTCCAACTATGAGCTGAACGCCCTTGCCCAAGGCTTCTGGCATGCCCCCGACCAGGACGTGCTCCGGCCGTATGTCGCGCGCTACTTCACCGACGTGCCGGCGCTGTCCTTGCGACTCGGTGAGGACGCGTTGTCCCGGGTCGCCGCGCTGGCATACCCCGGCAACATCGTTGAGGCGGCCACGGCGGACCAGTCCGCAGCTGCGCTCGCGCGCACCGACCTGCCCGCGTCGGTGCGCCGGGCGATCGTGGACGCCGACTCCGAACTGCGTGAGGCGCTGGCCTCGCGTGCCGCTTTCGGGTGAGCGGCACGGCATACCGGCGTTGACCGGCTCAGCGGTAGTTGGTGAACTGGACAGCGACGTCCAGGTCAGCGCTGCGCAGCATGGCCATGACGGCTTGCAGGTCGTCCTTGGACTTGCTGGAGACGCGTAGCTCGTCGCCCTGGATGAGCGGCTTGACCGTCTTGCCGTACTCGTCGCGAATCATCTTGGTGATCTTCTTGGCCTCCTCCTGGCTGATGCCATCCTTGAGGGAGAGCTCGAGGCGGTACTCCTTGCCGGAGAGCTGCGGTGTCTTCTCGCCAAGGTCGAGGGCCTTGAGCGACACGCCGCGCTTGACCAGCTTGGTCTGGAAGACGTCCAGGACAGCCAGCACGCGCTCTTCGCTGTTCGCCTTCATCAGGATGTTGTCGCCGCTCCACTCGATGGAGGCCCCGACGTTCTTGAAGTCGTAGCGCTGCGAGATCTCCTTCTGGGACTGCGTCAGCGCGTTGCTGACCTCCTGCTTGTCGACCTTGCTCACGACGTCGAAC
>JBDTMW010000105.1:0-7805 GCA_039934065.1 Actinomycetota bacterium
GACAGATGCGCCATGATCCGCATCTCGATCTGGCTGTAGTCGGCCGACATCAGCGACTCGAACCCTTGCCCCACAATGAAGACCTCGCGAATGCGCCGACCCTCCTCGGTGCGAATCGGGATGTTCTGCAGGTTCGGGTCGGTCGATGACAAGCGTCCGGTGGCGGCGATCGTCTGCTGGTAGGTCGTGTGGATCCGCCCGTCGTCGGCCACTGACTTGAGCAGGCCCTCGACGGTCACCCGAAGGCGTGAGGCATCACGATGGCGCAGCAGCGCTTCGAGGAAGGGATGCTCGGTCTTGGCGTACAGGTCGGTCAGGGCATCGGCATCGGTCGTGTAGCCGGTCTTGGTCTTCTTGGTCTTGGGCATGCCCAGGGTGTCGAACAGCACCACCTGCAGCTGTTTCGGCGAACCGAGGTTGATCTGCTCGCCCCCGATCGCGTCATACGCCTCGCCTTGCGCCTCGCGCACCTTGTCCGCAAAATCGGCCTCGAGCTCCTCCATGGCGGCAACGTCCGCAGCGATGCCGACACGCTCCATCCGTGCCAGCACATCGACCAGCGGAAGCTCGATCTGCGTGAGCAGCTCTGCGCCACCTGTCTGTTCGAGCTGGGTGTCGAGTGCCAGAGACAGGTCGAGGATCGCCCGCGCGCGCACCATTGCCGCCTGCGCCTCCGCCTCGCCGTCGGCGCTGAAGTCGAGCAGGCCCTGCCCGTCGGCCTCGGTGTCGTTGCGAAGCTCGCGTGTGAGGTTGCGCAGCACCAGGTCGGCCAGGTCATATGAACGCTGGTCAGGCCGCACGAGATAGGCCGCCAACGCGGTGTCGCTACTCAGCCCGGCGAGGGTCAGGCCACGCGCGGCGAGCGCCTGCATCGGCCCCTTGGCGTCATGCAGAGCCTTGGTCCGCGCCGGGTCGCCCAGCCAGGTAGCGAGCGCGGCCTCCGCCGTGGGATCGAGAGCGACCAGGTCGATGTATGCCGCCGCGCCTGTCCCCGCTGCAATGGCCAGCGCGTGGGCGTCACCGGTCCCCCGCGCCCAGGTGCCGTCGACGTGGACGCCGACCCGCGCCCCCGGCGGGGTGTGCTCGGCGAGCCAGTCCGGCACCTCAGCGGGTGACAGCACTGAGCCGTCGAGGTCGAAACCCGAGTCTGCTTCAACCTCAACGGCTTCGAGCGTCGAGAAGAGCCGGTCGCGCAGGACCCGGAACTCCAAGCCGTCGAATACCTGGTGCACCTCCTCGCGGTCCCAGGTCCGACGCTCGAGATCGTCGACGGCGACGTCGAGCGTGACGTCGTGGATGAGCTGGTTGAGCCGGCGGTTACGCAGGACGAGATCAAGGTTGTCGCGAAGCGACTCACCCGCCTTGCCCGGGATGTCGGCGATGTGGGCGACCACGCCGGTGAGGTCGCCATACAGCCGGATCCACTTGGCCGCGGTCTTGGGACCCACTCCGGGGACGCCAGGCAGGTTGTCGGAAGACTCTCCGACCAGCGCCGCGAGATCGCTGTAACGCTGGGGCGGGACGCCGTACTTCTTCTCAACGGCGGCCGGGGTCATGCGGGCAAGCTCGGAGACGCCCTTGACCGGATACAGAACGGTCACCTTGTCAGTGACCAGCTGGAACGTGTCGCGGTCACCCGAGCAGATGAGCACCTCGTCGATGCCGGTCTGCTCGATGGCCATCGAGGTCAGGGTCGCGAGCACGTCGTCGGCTTCGAAGCCGTCGACCTCGACATGCGGGATCCGCAGTGCGTCCAGCACCTCATGCAGCAGCGAGACCTGACCCTTGAACTCGTCCGGCGTCGCCGATCGACCGGCCTTGTAGTCGGAGTACTCGGCCATCCGGAAGGTCTGCCGGCTGACGTCGAACGCCACCGCGATGTGGGTCGGCACCTCGTCGCGCAGAACGTTGATCAGCATCGAGGTGAAGCCGTAGACCGCGTTGGTCGGCTGACCTGTGCTGGTGGAGAAGTTGGCTACTGGCAGCGCGAAGAACGCTCGATAAGCCAACGAATGACCGTCGAGAAGCAGGAGTCGGCTCACGCATGGCAGCCTAGGGCCACGGACCGATACAGAGTTGGCCGACACAGAACTGGTCGAAACAAGGTTGGCCACCGCAGCGAGGGGCAGGGTGATGGGCGACAAGCACGAGCAGATCCTCAACGGACTGAACGCAATGAACGGCGGCACACTCGGCGAAAGAATGGGCATCGAGTTCCTCGAGGCCAGCCCGGAGCGGGTCGTCGGTCGGATGCCCGTGAAGGGCAACACGCAGCCGTACGGGTTGTTGCACGGAGGCGCGAGCGTGGTGCTCGCAGAGACCCTGGGGTCTATCGCGGCCGTGCTCCATGCCGGCGAGGGGCGGATCGCGGTCGGGGTGGACATCAACGCCACTCATCACCGTGCCGCCCGCGACGGGTTCGTGACCGGCGTCGCGACGGCTCTGTCGCGGGGCAACACCCTGGCCACCTACGAGATCGTGATCACCGACGACCACGACAACCGGGTGTGCACGTCACGGATCACCTGCCTGATCCGGCCCAAGCCGCCGGGCGCCTGAGCCAGAGGTCAGCGGTGGATGAGATCGGCCGAGCGAGTTGCTCGCGCCCTGAGCGAGCGCCGATGCTGCAACAGCCGGTCGAGCGCAGGGTGGGTCTCATCGCCGGTGGCCAGCTTGCGGTGAAGCGCAGACGCAGTGGTCACGCGTCTCGCGACATCGGACGTGAATCCCAGTCGGGCAAAGAAACGGTTCGCCTCGCGGCCCTGGACAGGCACCAGTCCGGCGATCTGGTCAGCACCGAGCCGGTCGGCGTAGGTTGCCGCAGCGTTGAGCAGCGCACGGGCAGCACCCCCACGACGGGCCTCCGGAACCACGAAGATCTGCTCGATCGAGACACGCTGCGAGTCGGTCAGAAACGACAGGGGGCTGCAGGTCAGCAAGATGTACCCGACTGGCCGGCCCTCCGTGAAAGCAAGGTAGGCACGGACGTCATCGCGGGCAAAAGCCAGGGCCACGCGTTCCTCGGTCGCGGCACGGGCCACGGAGGCCGCACTGTTCTCAACGCATGCTGCGGCTAGAAGGGCAGTGAAGTCG
Source organism: Actinomycetota bacterium (assembly GCA_039934065.1). Taxonomy (GTDB): domain Bacteria; phylum Actinomycetota; class Actinomycetes; order Actinomycetales; family Dermatophilaceae; genus UBA4719. The sequence continues at coordinate 3,094 of JBDTMW010000105.1, forward strand.
GGTTCGAGCTCAGGGGTCACCCGGCGAACCGCGAACAGCGGACGGGACACGTTCTCCTCCATCGAAGGCATCATCAGCGACACGGACCCCCGACCGAGGTCACAGTCCGATAACGAAGAATACAGTTCGCAACAGAACAAGTGACCCGAATAGCGTAAGTGCTCTCATCCACAATGCGCCAACGGGGCAGCCATCTCACTCAAAAGGGTGACCTGCTGAGCCCGGCCCCCTACATGAGCCGCGGCGACCGCTGCCCCTACAGTGACGCGCATGGAAGGCGCCTTCCCCGGCCTGGGGACAGTCATCAACGTGGGCACGATCGTCGTCGGGTCCCTGCTGGGTATGGCGGTGGGTCACCGACTCTCCGACCGCACCCGGTCCGTTGTCACCGACTGTCTGGGGCTCACGGTCCTGTTGATGGCCGGTCTTTCGGCGGCCAAGGTGACCGACGCATCGTTCACAGACGCCGTCGGCACGGGTGCCCCGGTGCTCATCGTTCTGGGCAGCCTACTGATCGGCGGCATCGCCGGTTCGCTGATGCGCATCGAAGGCCGTCTCGAGGCTCTGGCCGGCGCCATCCAGACCCGGCTTGCGCGCCGTCCGAAACTCGTGGGGGCCCAGGAGACAGGTCAGAACCACGAAGCCCGCGAACGCTTCATCGAGGGCTGGCTCAGTGCGTCACTGCTGTTCTGCGTCGGACCGCTCACGATCCTCGGCTCGTTGTCCGACGGGCTGGGCAACGGCATCGACCAGCTGACGCTGAAGTCGGTCCTCGACGGGTTCGCCTCCGTGGCCTTCGCCTCGTCTTTCGGCATCGGCGTACTGCTGTCGGCAGTGTCGGTGGCCGTCGTACAGGGCTTGCTGACGTTGCTCGGGGTGGTGATGGGCTCACTGATGCCGGACGCCCACATCGCCGCGCTGACAGCCACCGGAGGACTCTTGTTGGTTGGAATCGCCTTCCGGTTGCTACGTATTCGTGAGATCCCTGTGGGCGACCTGCTGCCGGCGCTGCTCGTGGCGCCGCTGCTCACCCAGCTCGTGGTGTTCCTGAGCTAGTGGCCGTCCGAGCCATCCGCCATGCCTGAGATCACTGCGGCTGCGACCTCACGCATCCCCAGGCGACGGTCCATTGCGGCCTTCTGGATCCAGCGGAAAGCCTCGGCCTCGCTGATCTTGAGCTGGACCATCAGGACACCCTTGGCCCGGTCCACGGACTTGCGGGTCTCCAATCGCTCCCCCAGGTCCGCGATCTCGGCCTCAAGGGCGTGCAGCTCGAGCCAGCGGGAACGAGCGATGTCGATCGCCGGGGCGAGGTCCGAGGCGCTGAACGGCTTGACGATGTAGGCCATGACGCCCGCGTCACGCGCGCGCTCGACGAGCTCCTTCTGGCTGAACGCCGTGAGCATCACCACCGGCGCGATCCGCTCTTTGTTGAGCTGCTCGGCCGCGCTGATGCCATCGAGCACCGGCATCTTGACGTCCATGATCACGAGGTCCGGCCTGAGCGCGCGGCTGAGATCGACGGCCTGCTCCCCGTTGCTGGCCTGGGCCACCACGTCATAACCAGCCTCGGTGAGCATCTCGGCGAGATCCAGGCGAATGAGCGCCTCGTCCTCTGCCACCAGGATGCGGATGCTGGCCGTCTCGCTCACGGCATGGCCTGAGTCGGGGCTGTCAGTCGGGCTGTTCGCGTCGGTGCCGGGGTTGCCCGGAGCGCTGTCACCAGCGTTGGCGGGCGCGCTCGGCAAGGGGTGGGCGTGGTCGGTCACGCTGGTCAGCCTAGTGAACCACCCTCCGCGGCGAGGTACAGCCGCCGTGGGTGGCTCCTGTCGCCGAGGGACGTTGGCACCTGTCGAACCTCAGATGTGGCTTTCCTGCTTCTGTAGCTGTCTGCGCTGGTCCAGAAGTACTCGCGCACCGGAGAAGCGGAGCTGGCGTTCGTGCTCCCGGAAGTCGTGAGCACAGAAGAGCAGCTCGTGGTCCCCGCTACCCGGGACGGGCACACTGACCAGGACGTAGGCCTGGAGGCCGCACCGGTCGCAGCGATCGGTCGCCGTGAGAAAGACTCTTGTCATCTGACGCCTCCTTGTCGCTGGTCAGTCCTCGCGGGTGTTCATCCTAAAGGAGCCGCGTTTCGTTTTCCTTACGTCCCAAGGAAATCACCATTCCGGCGCCCGGACCAGAGGATTAGGTCCCCACCCGAAAGGTCGCCCTTCCCCGGCGGGTCGAGCGGTCCCACCGGAGGCGGCGCGCGGGCCGTGCCCTGACAAACGTCGACTGGCTAGGCTGCGCCGATGACCTTCCTCCGGGACCTCACCGCTCTATTGCGGTTCACAGGTTTCCGGCGGCTCTTCGCGGTCAGGCTGATGTCCCAGGGCTCGGACGGCATCTTCCAGGTGGCGCTTGCATCCACCGTCCTCTTCTCCCCCGAGCGAGCCGCCACCCCGGGCGCGATCGCCGCGGCCTTTGCGACGATCCTGTTGCCCTTCACAGTCCTGGGGCCCTTCGTTGGAGTCCTTCTGGACCGGTGGTCACGGCGCCGGATCCTCGTCACCAGCAATGTTGTTCGTGCATTCGTGCTTCTTGGCGTCGCCCTTCTCGTGTTTCGCAACGACATCAGCGTGGTCTTCTACCTGCTCGTCCTCTCCGCCTTCTCAGTGAACCGGTTTCTCCTTGCAGGGCTATCGGCGAGCCTGCCTCACGTCGTCAGCCGCGAGCTCCTCGTCACCGCGAACGCCGTGTCGCCCACCTGCGGCACGCTCGCGTACCTCTGCGGCATCGGGTTCGGAGGGGCGGTCCACGCGCTCTGGCACAGCGACGGCATCGTCCTCGTCTTCGGCGCCGCGTCCTACTTCCTGTCCGCCCTGCTGGCCACGGGGCTACCGAACCTGGGGCCGGACCTCGAGGGCATCGACAGCGCTGCACGAAAGGCCCTCGGCAACGTCATCCGCGGTCTCGCAGACGCAGCACGGCATCTGCCCCCGCTGGGACGACTTGCCCTCTGCGTGGTCGGCGCGGGCCAGCTGTCCTACGGCGTGATGGTCCTCGCAACGCTCCTGCTGTTCCGCAACCACTTCGGGCAGGCCCATGCCGAGGCCGGACTCGCCGGCCTCGGATTCGTGGTCGGCGCCGCAGCAGCGGGATACGCCACGGCCGCCCTCATCACACCGTCGATGGCCAAGCGGTTCGGCATACCCGCCTACGTCACCGCGCTGAGTGTCCTCGCCGCGGTGGTGGCTGTCTTCCCTGCCACGCTCTTCACCCGGTGGGCCATCGCCGTCTCGGCCTGTGGGCTGGCCCTCGCCACCCAAGGGGTGAAGATCTGTGTCGACACCACCATCCAGCGGGTGGTCGGCGACCTCTACCGGGGGCGGGTCTTCGCGCTCTACGACGTCCTCTTCAACGCCGTATTCGTCGCGGCGACGGTGATCGGCGCGATCATCCTGCCCACGGACGGCCGGTCGTATGTCGTGATGGCGACAGCCTCGCTGTGGTATTTGGCCATCGCTTACACCGTGTCCCGGCGCTGGCGACTGCCTCAGCTCGGGCCAGAGACGTGTGCCGAGGGCGGGACTTGACCCCGCCCCATGCCCGTTTGGCCATCTTCCAGAGTCGAGCCTTGTGCTCAAGAGTCGATCCTGGTTGCTGCTAGTTCTGGCCCGTCTGCCAACGCACGTCAGTAGATCCCCCAGGGTCCAGGCCCCCCTGCCTGGGCGTTCCCGCTTGGATCTCATGGGAGGACGGCGTCGATGAGCTGGCGGAGCCAGAGCACGCGTGCCGAATAGCGCCCCGGTCCCAGGATCATCACCGAACAAGGTAGACGGGGACACGCCTTCTGGCACAACGTCCGGCGGGCGGCGCCCCCCAGATAGCGCGCTGCCATTGACGTTCGGTATCGCGGACGGCTGGCGAACGTCAAATACGACCGGACGATGAGGAGCGCTCGACAACGGCACGTGCGCGGTGATCTACGGGGCTTTACCGCCTGGCTGACGTCGTCGTGCTTCCGAGGGAGTCGGCCCCTATGCAACGCCTCGCCACAGGTCTAGCGTCTGGAGAAGCGACCCTGGAGGCCACGATGCCCAAGTACCTGCTGCACGTGAGTTATACCCTCGACGGTGTTCGAGGCTTGCTGGCGCAGGGGGGCACCGCACGCGAAGCGGCGGCTCGAGCCGCTGCTGAGAGTGTGGGCGGGACGATGGAGTCGTTCCACTTCGCGTTCGGGGAGACCGACGTCTACGTCATGGGGGACTTCCCGGACCACGCCTCCGCCGCGGCGCTCGCACTTGCTGTGTCGGCGGCTGGCGGTGCCACCGTGCGGACCACCGTGCTGCTCACGCCCGCTGAGGTCGACGCCGCGGCGGCCAAGCAGGTCAGCTATCGCCCACCGGGTTCCTGACAAGAGCGAGCGCGGGCCAAGACCGCCAGATCTCGTCGAGATCGATCAGGAAGTGTGGGACGGCTGCGGCTTGTCACCGATCAGACACGGTCACGGGTGTGGTCAACTTCCAGCGCCGACAGCGCCGGTCAGAAAAGCGTGTACGCCGTGACACGGAAAGACTAGAAGCAGGCGGAACGCGACCCGTCGCCGAACGCTTGCGAGAAAGAGATCAGCCGTGACGCCATTCCGTCACGTCGTCCGACTCCGGTGGCGCCGTGCCGAGGTCATCGCCGTCGGTCGTGATGCCCAGGCCGAGCACGGTGCGGTTGGC
>JBDTMW010000106.1:0-7781 GCA_039934065.1 Actinomycetota bacterium
CCGCCCTCAGCCGCTCAGATCTGTCTCGATCAGTCCATCCCCGCAATGCACGTGGTGCCGATGCGGCGGAAGCCGACGCGCTCATAGACCCGTGCCACGTCGACGCTTTCGGCGCCGCAGAAGAGCGTGGTCACTCCGCTGTCCAACGCCTGGCGGGCCAGCTGGTGCGCCACTGCTCCGGCCAGCCCGTGACGTCGGAACGCAGGCAGCACGCCGACGCCGACCATCTCGCTGACCTGACCGCGGGGGTTGTGGCTGCCGCCCCCGACGGGACCAATGCCGTCGATGAACGCCCCCACGAGGATGCTGAGGCCTGCTCGAATCATGTCCCGGGTGAAGTCCAGACGCTCAGTGTCAGCCAGTGCGGCGGCGCCGTCGCGCTCAGCGACTCCAGCGTCGGCGAAAGCAGTGCCGGGAGTGTCGAACCCCACACCGATCGCCGCCTGGACCGTTACCTGGTCGTCGTCTTCCGCACCCATCAGCCGCACCCGCCCATCGGCAGGGCGTGGCTCAAACAGCGACCCGAGCGCCAAGAGGGGGCATTCCTGGACCGTCATACCCGCCGCACGGGCGGCCTCGGCCAGCGACGGCGCGGTGTCATGGACCCATTCCATCGCCAGGGGCACTTTGAGCTCGGACTGTCGAGCCAGGACCTCGAGGATCTCGTCGACGGTCGGGTCGGCGCTGCGGGTCAGACCCGGGCGGGCGTAGAACGGCCAGCCCCGTTCGGCCACGAACAGAACCAGCGATCTGTACTCCTCAACCCGGGCCGTGGCACGCGGAGCGGCGTCGTAGTAGGCGTCGATGCCAGTGAGCAGATCGCGACGGTGGAGGTCGGAAAGGCCGTCATCCAGGAACGCGAGCGAGGCGTGGCGGGGGTCACGAGGACGAGCCCGTCGTCGCACCTGCCAGTGCAGTCGGCATCGCCATGGCGATGTCGCCGGCCAGTCTTGCGTTGTTGACGACCAGGTCGATATTGACCTGCAGGCTGACACCGTCGGTGTGTTCGTGGAAGAAGGCGAGCAAGAACGGCGTCACATCCTTCCCGGTGATCTTGTTGTCCTGCAACGACTTCAACGCAGCCGCGAGCGTCGTCGCGTGCAGGTCGCGCGACATCTCCTTGCCGTCCGGGATCGGGTTGGCCACCACCAGTGCCTGCTCGAGCCCCAGGGCCTTCCGCGCGACCATCGTGTCCGCGATCTCTGCGGCCGACTGCGCAACCCAGGGCACGGCATGCCCACTGTCCTGGATGTAGAAGCCGGGGAACTTCTCGCTGCGGTAGCCCACCAGGCCAACCGAAAGGGTCTCGAGCCGTTCGAGGGTCGCTGCGACATCCAGGACGGACTTCACGCCCGCGCAGACAAGTGCCACTGGCGTGTGTGCGAGCGCAGACAGGTCCGCCGACTCGTCGAAGCTCTGGCTGGCGCCACGATGAACCCCGCCGAGACCGCCCGTGGCGAAGACCTCGATGCCGGCGCGGTGTGCCAGGTATGCCGTCGAGGCAACGGTGGTCGCCCCCAGCCCCCCGCTGACGATCACGCTACCGAGGTCGCGAATGCTCGACTTGACCACGGATCCGCTGGTCGCGATCTGGTCAAGGGCGTTGTCGTCCAAGCCGATTCGCACCTGACCGCCGACAATCGCGACAGTTGCCGGCACGGCCCCGGACTCACGAACGGCAGCCTCGATCTCGCGGGCCACCCGGGCGCTGGACTCGGTGGGCAGTCCATGGCTGATGATGGTGGACTCCAGAGCGACGACACCATGACCCTCGCGCAGGGCCGTTCGGACCTCTTCTTCAATGATCACGACGAGCACTCTACGTATTCACCCGGGAGGTGGCCGATGTCAGTGATCGTGTGCGTGGCTGGTGACGTCATGCTGGACGTCCTCGTGCTGACCCAGCGCCCCATGACAGTGGATGACGACACGCCCGCGACCATCACGCTGAGCGCGGGCGGACAGGCCGCCAACGTCGCCGCATGGGTGTCCGCCCTGGGCGGCGAGGCCCGGCTCTATGGCCCGCGCAGCCGTGACGCGGTCGGTCAGATGATCGATGAACAGCTGATGGCTCGCGGGATCACCCTGTATGCCGAGCCCCAGGACGCGCGCTGCGGCACGGTGGTGTCGCTGGTGACGTCCGGCACGCGCAGCCTGGCCTCCGATCCAGGCGACCTGGAGTGGATCGACGACCGGTTAAGTGACGCCCCGTGGCTCGCAGGAGCCGACTGGTTGCACCTCTCGGGTTATCTCCTGTTGCGGGCTCCCGACCCAGAGGTCTTGATCCGTGCCTCGATCGCCGCACGACGTCTGGGCGCTCGGGTGGCCATCGACCTGGCCTCGGCCTCGATGATCGAGACCTACGGCGCAGAGGCGTTCTGGGCTCTGGTCGAGAAGCTCGCCCCGACGGTTGTCTTCGGAAACGAGGGTGAATGGGACGTCGTCGGCGTCTCGCCCCCGTCGCTCGCGGTCGAGGCGGTGGTCAAACGAGGGGCGCGGGGGTCGAGCTTTGGCGGCGGCGGCGTGCACACGTCACATGACGTCGTCCCTGGCCCCGTGGTCGACGTCACCGGCGCCGGTGATGCGCTGGCAGCGGGGTACTTCGTCGGCGGCCCCGAGGTGGCCATGGTGGCCGCAGCCCGCTGTGTCGCACAGATCGGCGCACAGCCTCGGTTCTGAGGATGGCCGCACGGCGGAATCCGCGAGGCGGGGAGGGCGTTGAAACGTCTGAGGTAGACAATTGGAGATGCCTGACGCACGAAATCATCTGCCAGAAAGAGGCGATCAGCGGTGCAAGACCCTTCCGAGCTCTACGTGATCGAGACCGACACCCCGTTGCGTGACCTGCACGCGTCGGTGATGTTGGTCTCGCTCGGCGGGTTCGTCGATGCCGGCCAGACCCAGCGACTGACGACTGACCACATTCTGGCTACCCTCCCGCACGTCGTCGTGGCGTCCTTCGACGTCGACCAGCTGGTGGACTACCGCGGCCGCCGTCCGGTGATGACCTTCGAGCGCGACCGCTGGGCCGGCTACGCCGACCCAAGCCTCCTGCTGTATCGAGTCACCGATGCTGATGGCGTGCCCTTCTTCGTGTTGTCCGGCCCAGAGCCGGACTACCAGTGGGAGCGCTTGGTCGAGGCGATCCGCCAGCTGGTCCGCATGCTCGGCGTGACGCTCACGGTGACCATCCACGGCATACCGATGGCGGTGCCACACACCAGGCCCATCGGCCGCACCGCTCACGCGACCAACCCCACCCTGCTCGGTGAGCATGACCCCCTGTTCGGCTCGATACAGGTGCCCGGAAGTGCCAGCGCGCTGCTCGAGCTGAGGCTGGGTGAGTCCGGGCTTGACGCTCTCGGCTTCGCCGTCCATGTTCCTCACTACCTGGCCCAGGCTCAGTTCGCCGACGCTGCCGTGGTGGGTCTCGAGTCGTTCGTTGGCGCAACAGGGCTCAACATCCCGGCTGAGGATCTCAAGGCCACCGCCGGGCTCAACCGGAGCGAGATCGCACAGGAGATCGCCAGCTCCGAGGAGGTCTCCCAGGTCGTGGAGGCGCTTGAGCGCCAGTACGACACCTACATCGAGGGTCGCGAGCGGCCCAACCTGCTGACCACCGACATACAGAACCTGCCCACCGCCGATGAGATCGGTGCCGAGTTCGAGCAGTTCCTGCGGGCGCAGACCGACGAAACCTAGCGAGTTCCGTTAGCCGGTTCGGGTCACCGTCGCCACGATCTCGGCCGCGAGCAATGAAACAAGTCGGCTCACGGAAGGGCTGCCGTTCAGGCTTTGGCGTCGGACCAGCGGGCGATCACGCTCGTATCGGACACGAACCTCACGGTGCTTGATCCGGTCCATCGTCGCGAGCTGGCGGTCAGTGCGGCATCAACAGCTGCGGCGGCCTCCTCGGCTGCGGCGATCGGGACGTGGACCAGCAGCTCGTCATGCAGGCACAGGACTATCTGGGCCCCCAGGTGCCGCGTGGTGAGCCGCACGGTCGCTGCCCAGGCCTTGAACAGCTCGGCCGCCGCCCCCTGGATGACGGCGTTGCGGGCGAATCGCCCGCGGCCCGCGATGATCGAGGGCAATGATCCAGAGGGAGGGTCAACAGGGTTCTCCCACATCGGAATTCGTCGACCCCCGTAGGTTCGGACCGCCTGCGAGGCCATCCCCGCTTCGTAGGCTCGTTGCAGGTAGGCCATGGCGGTCGGGTAGGCCCTTTCAAGGTCCTTGAGCGCCTCGCCGGCTGCCCCGCTGGTCTGGCCGTACATCGCGGCGAGGACCGCGATCTTGGCTACCGGACGCTCGACCTTGAGTGCGGCGCCCACCGGCGCGTACAGGTCGTCGGCCTGGGTGGCTCGCGCAAAGTCCAAGTCACCGGAGACTGCGGCCAGGACCCGGGGCTCGATCTGTCCGAGATCGGAACGCACGAACACGTACCCGGGATGCGCCCTGATGGCCGGACGTAGGGGCGTCGGAAGGTTGTGCAGGCCGTTCTGCGCTGTCATCCGGCCGGCAGCTCCGTCCGAGGCGGTCCAGGCACCACGCAGCCGGTCATCCGGCCCGATATTGGTGTCGAGCCAGTGGTAGCCGTAGGTCGTGGCGATCCGCTCGGCCTTGCGCCAGGTCAGCAACGCCTCCACGAGCGGGTGGGTGTCGCGAAACGGCTCCAGCCGCCAGGCGCGCGTGTCGGGAACGACCACCCCGACTGCAGCCAGAAGGTCCCTCACCTGCAACGGGTTTCGCAGATCCGTCGACTCGCGTCCTGGCGCGTGGCGCAGCACCTCGGCATCACGCGCCCTCCGGATCTCGCGGGCGTGTGCCTCGTCGTCGGGCCGGGGTCCGGCGGCCTCCTCGATCAGGGCTTCGATCGTCGGGCGGTCGACCGGGAGCCCGGTCGCGGCCAGCTCGACGCACAACAGGGCGGCGGCCGACTCGGAATGACCCGTGCTGACCGCTCGCCCAGTGAGCTCGGACAGAGCCGCCATCTGTCGCTTCGCAGTCTCCACGGCAGCGTCGGCCCACGCCAGGACCCGCTGCGGCGAGGTCTGCCAGGTGCCCGCGACGGCCTCGGGGCGAAGGTAGCCGTCGGACCGGACCGGGCTGTCGGGGTCGCCTTTGCCGCCGGGGTCATGCTCGGCGGCGAAGTCGAAGAGGTCTCCGCCAGACGTGCGTGGCAGATCCGCAGTGTCCAGCCGGCCTGCCGTGGCCCAGGCAACGGCGGGGTTGGCAGCCCGGCCACCGACCAGGATCCGGTGGGCCTCGGCAATGTCCCAGCATCGGTCGAGATGGATCGCATTCGACACCAACGGGGTTGAGTCAGAGTCGGCAGACCAGAACACCCACCGCGGGTGTCGCGCGGACTCCACCTTCGCCACTTCGCTGATGATCTCCTCACGGCTGCCAGCCAGGCCCTCACCCGGGCCGGCCTGCGCGGTCACCCCCGGAAGCGCCGTCATCGCGGCCATCCCGCTCGCGAAACAGACCGCGACAAGGTCGGTGGGAGGTTGCGGGGGCACCTGCCTATCCAACAGCAATGGACACCGTAAAGAGTTGGTCAAGTGCCCTAGCGGGCTGCCACCGAGCGCTGGCACGCTGCAACGCGCGGCCACAACGACGTGGTCTCCACGGCGTTGACCGACGGAAGGCTCCCCATGCTGCTAGCCACTCATCGTCTCAGTGCGGCGCTGCTGGCTGCCTCACTGACGGCCAGCGGACTGACTGCGGTGGCTCTTGCCGGGCCCGCAGCCGCTGACGGCCCGGGCTCGGGCACTCCATGGGTCGCCAGCCTGGGTGACTCGTACATGTCGGGCGAAGCAGGCAGGTGGGCTGGTAGCTCCAACACGTCGAGCTCCTACGCCGACGCCCTCGGCAGCACCGCCTACTTCGACAATGCCGGCAACACGGGCGAGCAGATCGTGCGCTGTCACCGGAGCAAGGCCCAGGAGTCGTACATCGGCGGGGGAGTGAGCGGGCTCGACCTCGCGTGCTCGGGTGCGAAGACGTCGACCTACACAAGCAGTGACGGCTACTTCAAGCCGGGAATCGACTTCTCCGACAACGGGGCCGGCCAGCAAGGTCAGGCCAAGATGCTGCAGACCTTCGCGGCAACGCACAACGTCAAGCTGGTGATGGTCGGCATCGGCGGCAACGACTTCAACTTCGCCTCGATCGTCCAGACCTGCGTGACCGACTTCCTTGCCTCGCCATCCTGGTTCCCGGACTACTGCAACGACGACTCGTCGGTCAAGGCCAACTTCACCACGGCGAACATCAGCGCCGTGCAGGCCAAGGTCGCCACGGGCTTGCAGAACGTGCGCGCCGCGATGCGCAACGCCGGATACGCGGACTCAGCCTGGTCCATGGTCGTCCAGACCTACCCGTCTCCGATCCCGAACAGCGCCGGATTCCGTTACAGCCAAAGGGGATACACGCGTCAGAGCACCGGTGGCTGTGGGTTCTGGAACAAAGATGCCGACTGGGCCAACAACACCGCTCTTCCGACCATCAACGCCACCGTCCGGAACGCCATCGCCACATCGGGTGTTGCCGGTGTCAAGATCCTCGAGCTGGCCTCGGCCTTCAACGGACGACGGCTCTGCGAGAACACCGTCGGGCTGTACGAAGAGAAGGGACTGACCTCCTGGCAGCAGTCGGGAGCAGTGGACCAGACCGAGTGGGTCAACCAGATCCGCACCGTCTCGACCCTCGGTACCAAGTACTACGTCCAGGAGTCTCTGCACCCGAACTACTGGGCCCAGATGGGTCTGCGCAGCTGTGTGCGTCAGGTCTGGAACGGTGGTGCGGTCCGCGGTGGCGCCTGCACTATCTCGGGCACCGGGCTGGTGGGTGGCGAGCCCCGGATGACGCTGGGCTAGCCGGCGGACTTGGCCCGCACCTGCCGCTTGATCCGGCCGAGCATCGCCACCATGCCTCGCAGTCGCAGGGGCGAGACCGCCTCGCCCAGCCCGAAGCGGTATGGCGCGTCGTCGGGAACGGCGAGCACCTCGCCGACGGTCAGCCCGTCCAGGCCTTCATGCAGGATTCCCGCGAACCCCCGGGTCGTGGGTGCCTCTGGAGGCGCCTGGAAGAAGAGGTGCACCGTGCCGTCCTGAGATGCGGCGTCATCCCTCGACGCCTTCGCTACGTCCGAAGGCCCGGCATCCTGCGTGCGCTCCACCTCCACGACCAGGAACAGCGGAGTCTGGCACTCGTCGACCCGCTCAAGAAGCTCGGCATGCCCCACGTAGCGCTCCGGCAGTTCCGGAAGGCCGTCGCTGAAGTCCAGCAGCAGGGTGAGCCGGTCTCGAGGCGACATGGCGGTGAAGTCCTGGGCGATCTCCTCCAGGCCGGCTGGCAGGGGAACGGCAACCGGGCCGTCGGTCCCCTGGGCTTTGGTCCTTGCGCCGTCGATCCTCTGGCCATCGGTCACTTCGCACCGACCTCGATGGGCACCCGCACTGCGTTGCCCCACTCGGTCCATGAGCCGTCATAGTTGCGCACCTTCTCGAAGCCGAGCAGATGGGTCAGCACGAACCACGTGTGTGAGGAGCGCTCGCCGATGCGGCAGTAGGCCACGACGTCATCGGATGGCACCAGCCCCTGCTCGGTCAGGTAGATCGCCTCAAGCTCTGCCCTGGACTTGAATGTCCCGTCCTCGGCAGCTGCCCGGGCCCACGGCACCGATCTGGCGCCGGGAATGTGACCGCCTCGCATGGCACCTTCCTGCGGGTAGTCGGGCATGTGCAGCAGCTCGCCGGAGTACTCGCCGGGGG
>JBDTMW010000107.1:0-7758 GCA_039934065.1 Actinomycetota bacterium
GTCCCCACAAGCATTTCAGCTAACGAATGCTGGACAGCGCCGCAAGCAGCTCCGGCGCGCGGCGGTCGTAGATGCGGGCACCCCACCACGTGCCTAGCGCCATGGCCCCGGACCCGAAGACCAGGGCCATCCCCAGCGACAGCCAGCCCATCCAGACGTGCCCCAGGAGAGCCCCGGCCCCCACGCCGAGCAACGGCAGGTTCACCACGAAGACCACAGTGCCGGCCACCGCCTGAACGAGGATGGTCAGGGCCGACGAGCCAGGTGGGGCGCCAAATGGGTTCTCACCCGGGCCTGGGACCGGATAGGGCTGCAGCGCGCTCATCACGCTGGCCACCCCGAACCCGGTGAGCAGGAATCCCAGTCCCATCCCGAACAACGCCGGCCACAGGCTCCATCGGCCGCTGAGCGCGCAGGAAAGCGACGCGTAGCCGGGGAGGAGGACCAAAGCCGTGAAGGCCGTCGGCACCAGGCGGCCGAGGCGATCGGCACGACCGGACACACCGGTGGCCAGGTGGCACCAGAACGCCGTCCCGTCATACGCGATGTCGTTGTGCGTGCTCCAGCCCAGCATGAACCCTGCCACTGGCGCCATGCCCAGCGCCCAGGCGCTGTCACCACCGGTGAACGTGGGCAGCAACAGCCCCAGGGGCAGCACCAGCATCAGCACGACCGACACGACGTATCGCGGGTCCCTGCGCCAGGAGATGACCGAGCGCGCAGCCACTGCGCCGGTGGGTGTGGGAGGCAGCCAGCCGAACGAGCCGAGTCCCATATTCCGGGCGTTCGAGGCGGCGCCGGCCGTCGTCCGGGGATTCTCCAGGGCTCCCCGCAACAGGGAGTCCCAGGCCAGTAGTGCCACCACGAGAAAGACCAGCGCCAGAACGAGCCGCAACAGGCCTGAACCGATCGCGCCATCGACGATGTCAGCCGGTGCGGACCAGGCCAGCCCGAGCGGAGTCCATCCCAGCACGTCGGCCAGCTGCGACAGCAGCCCGGGCTTGGAGACGGACGTCATGATCGCCGAGCTGGCCACCCCGAATCCCATTGAGGACAGGACGATCAGCAGGAGCACCGCCTCTTTCCCCCCGCGTCGACGGGACATCGCGAAGGATGCCGCCGAGGTCACCCGGCTCAGCGCCACACCGGTGAGAACGGCGATGCCGGCCGCAACCGGTGCGACCACAACGGCCAGCAGAGACCGCGACCAGGTGATGACGGTCGCCATACCGAGGATCGCCGTGACGGCGCCCGGGACACTGACCAGGGACGACAACATCAGACCGAGAACAAGCTGACGCCGAGGGACCGCGTAGGTCGCGAAGCGAGCAGGGTCAAGGGTCTCGTCGATGCCGTAGGCGATGACCGGCAGGACCGCCCATCCGAGGGTGACCACACTGCCCCCGATGATGACAGCGGTCCGCGCGACATCGCTGGCGAAGGAGAACCTGAGGTCGATGAGGATCGATACCGCCGTCATCAGAACGCCCAGCCCGCACATGACCGCGATGATCAGACCCACCAGCTGCGGGGTGCTGCGCCGGAGTCCGTTACGAAGCAGCTGCCACTTCAGTCCGACGATGAGCGCAACCACGCCAGGCCCTCCCCGACGTCGGTCTGTCCGCCGACGAGGTCCACGAAACGTTCCTCCAGGGTCATGCCGGACCGGATGTCGTCGAGCGTGCCCACTGCCCGGATCTGACCTTCGGCCACGATGGCGACCCGATCGCACAGACGCTGGACGAGGTCCATGACGTGGCTGGAGAGAATCACCGTGCCACCGGAGGCCGCGTAGCCCTCAAGAATCTGACGGATCGTGGTGGCTGAGATCGGGTCGACGGCCTCGAACGGCTCGTCGAGCACCAGCAGCCGAGGGGCGTGGATCAGGGCGCACGCGAGCGAGATCTTCTTCGTCATGCCGGCCGAGTAGTCAACAACCAGAGTGCCGCCCGCCTCCCCGAGGCCCAGCGCATCCAAGAGCTCATGGGCGCGATCGGTGACCACGGTGCGATCCATTCCGCGGAGCAGCCCTGAGTAGCAGATGAGCTGCAGCCCAGTCAGACGGTCGAACAACCGAAGACCGTCGGGCAGAATGCCGACCAGCTGTTTCGTGCGGACGGTGTCGGACCAGACGTCGTGACCGAGGACGTGAGCCGTGCCGGCGTCCGGGCGCAGCAACCCCGTCGCCATCGACAGCGTCGTGGTCTTGCCGGCGCCGTTGGGTCCCACGAGGCCGAAGAACGACCCCCTCGGGACATCGAGGTCCAGCCGGTCCACCGCGAGCGTCGGCCCATACGCCTTGGACAGACCGCGCAGGCTCAGCGCAACGGAGGATCCCGGGGTTTGCATGTCAGTGACGGTAACAACGACTGCATTCCCATGTTCCCGCGCCAGGCCGGATCGTGCGCGCCGCTCAGCTGAAGTCGGCCGGTGCCCCGTCAGAGAGGTCCCGAAGCTCCATCCCCTCAGGTCCGAAGCTCTGCACATGGGACAGATAGAGCTGGCGGCCGATAGCGCTGAGCAGCGCGTCATGGATCGGGACGCAGACCCGCGGTGAGATTCGCCTGGCGAACGCCACGGTGTCGCGGCTTGCCGACCACGGTGCATTCAGAGGCAGGGCCAGGATGTCGACCTGCCCCGGCTCGCCGTCATAGGCGTCTCCGGGATGGAACAGGCTTGGCTCCCCCTCCGAGCGAAGCACCAAACCGAGGTTGCCGATCCGTGGCAAGGCTTCGTTGATCAGCGCGTGCTTCTCGCCCACCGGCGTTATCTCGACCCGCCCGACGGTCAGCGTTTCGTACGCCGCTGTGAGCTCAGATCCAATCCCAGCCCCCTCCAGGATGGCGGCGGCCTGCGGCTCGGCATACAGCCTGGCTTGCGGGTTAGCCTCCAGGATCTCCGGAAGCCGTTGTAGGTCAACGTGATCCGGATGCTGGTGGGTGACCAGGATGACGCTGAGCCCGGTCAGGTCCACGATGCCCGGCGAGTAGGCACCAGGGTCGATCAGTATGCGTTGGCCGACGGTCTCGACAAGTAGGCAGGCATGTCCGAGATGAGTGAGTCGCATGTGTTCAGGCTACAAGCGCCGCCGCCGGAGCTCCTTCGCCACGTAGTGCGGCAGGACGCAAGACAGTGCGAGGAAATAGGCGGACAGCGCTACCTGGCCATATGCCAGGCTCATGACGCAGATGGTTGAGCAAATCAACCAGGCGCCCAATCCGACTCTCATCTGCTCCTCGCTCACATCGACCCAACCGACGCCTCAAGTTTGGCCCGAACGGTCGATTGACAACTCCCACAGACGACGTATTTGGCTGGTGCGAAAAGACGCACGCATCCCGCCCACGTGGTGACCTGCCACCTGTCATGAGTGAGCTGAAGGGGTCAGGCCATCAGCTCGTGGCCTGGCTCCGCCACAGGTCGATGCCACCCTCGACTGCATGGTTGTCGATCTCGGCCAGCTCATCGACGCTGAAGTCGAGGTTGTCGAGTGCGGCGATGTTCTGCTCGAGCTGCCTGACCGACGAAGCGCCGACCAGGACCGAGGAGACGCGCGGGTCACGGGCAACCCAGGCAAGTGCCATCTGGGCCAGCGACTGGCCACGCCGGCCCGCGATCTCGTTCAGCGCTCGGACGTGTGTGAGGTTCTGCTCGGTCAGCAGGTCCTGTGACAGCGACGAGTTCTCGGCCATCCGGGAGTCGGACGGAATACCGTCCAGGTACTTGTCGGTCAACATTCCTTGGGCCAGCGGAGAAAACGCAATGCACCCGGCGCCCACGCTGTCCAGGGTGTCGAGCAGGCCACCCTCGACCCAGCGGTTGAGCATCGAGTAGGACGGCTGGTGGATGAACAGGGGTGTGCCCATCTCGGCCAGGATCCGGGCCGCCTCAGCCGTCCGTTCCGGCGAGTATGACGAGATGCCTGCGTACAGCGCCTTGCCCGAGCGAACAGCGTTGTCCAGCGCGCCCATGGTCTCTTCGAGCGGAGTCTCCGGGTCAGGCCTGTGCGAGTAGAAGACGTCAACGTAGTCAACGCCCATCCGGGTCAGCGACTGGTCCAGACTGGCCAACAGGTACTTGCGGGAGCCGAACTCGCCATATGGCCCGGGCCACATGTCCCAGCCTGCCTTGGTGGAGAGAAACAACTCGTCGCGGTACGGCTGGAAGTCCTGCCGCAGGATGGTTCCGAAGTTGGCCTCGGCCGAGCCGTACGGTGGACCGTAGTTGTTGGCCAGGTCGATGTGGCAGACACCGAGATCGAAGGCGCGGCGCAGGATGGCCCGCTGGGTGTCCAGCGACCGATCGTCCCCAAAGTTGTGCCAGAGGCCCAGCGAGATGAGCGGAAACTTCACTCCGCTGCGACCCACGCGGCGGTAGGTCATCGATTCATAACGGTCCTCGGCGGCAAGGTAAGTCATGCAAGGCATCCTCGCAGACCCGCACCCGTCAGACGACGGCCGCTGCGCGCTCAGCTGGCCCGTGGAGGGTGCTCGGCGCGCATCCCTGACTCACTGAGCGGAACCTGGTCTGGCGTGACGATCGCAGCGACGTCCCCACCGCGACGAGCCTCGTTCAATACGTACCTCGCGCCCTCCACACGGTCCACTTGACTACCGCATGTGGCGCAGTCATACGAGGTGTTCTCTCTCCGGTAAGCGTGGCCGTCGAGTCGGCACGCCAGCGAGAGTCCGCGGACGGATTCAGCCGACACTCGAAGCGTCTCATCCCTCGCCCTGCTGGCAGTGATGGACCTGGCGACGACGATGGCGACTGCGGCGATCACGATGACCGACAGGAGCACCCAGAGCATGGTCGGGGTCATCGCATGACCACCGTGTCCTCAACGGCCATCTGTGGCGTTGGCACCACAAGGGCCGATCGGTCCTCACCCATGTACGCCCCTGTCTCGAGGTCGCCAATCTAGTCCGCGATCAAGAGGTCGTCCCCGTTCGGGGTCTGGTGGATTCGAAACACAACCCAATAGCCACCCAGACATTTCGACGCTTCCGTCCTCAGTGATCCGACGATACGGAAAGAACCGAGCAGCCGGTAGAGGATTTGGTCCCGTTCGAAATCGGGCCGAGTCCAGGCCCAGCTGAAGGGCTGGACCTGGAGGCTAAACAAGGTCATGCTCGCAGCACAGCATGATTGAGACCGAAGATCGCGGGAACGACCCGTCCCTGTGGCCCTTTCGGTCACAGTTCCTCGCTCGTTTGGGCACAACTCCCGGATGGGCCTGTCGCCACGTCAGGGCTGTGTCTATCGTCGGTAACTTGGTTCCAGACCGCTGGAGGTGCCTTGAGCCCGAACCCGCCTGGGTGGTACTACGTCGGCAAAGGCCTGTTGCGATACAAGTTTGGCGACTCCTGGACTGACCGGTACAAGTCGATTGACCCGCCCGACCCTACGGCCCCCTCGGCGAACATCGGGTCGTCAAATCCAGCCTCATTGCACACGCCGCCCAACGTGCGGCGACCACGGCTGAGAGCGTCACGTGTGTCGATTGCGGTTTGCGCCGGGTTGCTCGGACTTAGCGTGGGCGGGGGCCTAATCAAGCCCAGCACTCCTCACGAATTGGTCTCATGGGCGACCGCGCTGACGAGCCAGGTCTCAGCCTTGCTTGTTGGGCCACCGTCGCCCCCACCCGCAACTTCGAGTGACGCGAAGACGAACGCGAAGACGAAGACGGACGCGGACGCGGACGCCAAGGCGAAGACGAACGCGAAGGCCAAGGCGGACGCGAACGCGAAGGCCAAGGCGGACGCGAGGGCCAAGGCGGACGCGAGGGCCAAGGCGCAACCGCCCCACCCGGCACCCCCGCGATCACCGGCGGCCACGCCCAAACCCAAGGTCGCAAAGCCACTTGCAGCGCCAGCCGCTGCCACTCCGAAGTTCGCGGTCAACTCCGGGTGAAGGCAACGCCGTTGCCGCTCATGCCAAGCGCGTCGAAACGCCACCTCCCCATCGCACTCCAGCCAACAAGCCGCTGACCGCCCGCTTCACGCGTCTCGCACTTGAGTGCCCGGCGTAAGCCATTCCACTGCGTGAGCTGTTGAATTTGGACCAGGCCGAGGCAAACGTTCGCCTTCCTATCGCCTCCCGCGTACCGGTTGCCCAGGCGAAGACCGAAGAGGCTGAGCATCGTGGCCGAGGGCGCAAGGGCTTTGACTCCCATGTCACGACATTGGTAAGGATTGAAGTGGCGAAGCAGGCGTCGTGGACCTCGGGGCCGAAGGCAGGTCCAAACGGGGTGTGCTGGGCGGCAAGATCGTGAGGGAGCCGCTCATTCGCACGCGATGCCATCCCCATCGCGGTCCAGCTTGGTTGCGTAGCCAGGGTCGCCACGGTGGATCGGGGCGGCACCAGCTGCTCGGGCCGCAGTGCAGTTGGCGTAGAAGACGCTCGAAGCCGGCGGCACAGCAACAGCAACAGGAACAGGCTGGGATGAACTGCCGGGTGGCACTGCCGCAGTTGTTGCCGATCCTGGCCCCGGCGAGAGCATTGTCGGGCAGGTAGCCAGGACGCGGGTCATGGCATCCCGCTCAGCCGCAGTGACCCAGATGCCGTACTTGCCTTTGACAGCAACCTGTCTGGCCACGTAGGTGCATCTGAAAACCTTGTAGGACGGCAACCAGGTGGCCGTGTCCCCATCACCCTTGGCCCGGTTGGCTGAGGCATCCACGGCGAGCAGGTTCAGTGGGTCGTTGGCAAGGGCAAGCCTCTTTCCAGCCGGCCATGTTGCGGCACCCTTTTGCCAGGCGTCCGAGAGCGCAACGACGTGGTCGATGTCCACCTCGCTGGCACCGCCGTAGACGAACCGGATGGACGTGCCGGTGTACGGGTCGGGAGCCAGGGTGCCGGCCAGGACCTTGCAGTAGTTCTTCATCTGCCTGCTGTGAAGGTCGCGGCGCAGGATGTCGTTGCGGGTGTCGCAACCGTTGTGGTCGGTGTCGTACCAGGCCTGGCCGAACTGGGCCCGGGTGTAGCCGGTCTTGGGCGCTCGTCCCTTGACGGTCAGTTTTGCCACTGCGGCTAGTGCTGTTCCGGTTGCCGCTGTCTTGGGTGTGGTGGACTTCGGAGCTGTCGCCTCCCGAGCCGGCACAACCACGGGGCTCGGGGCCATGGTCGACGTTTGAGCCGTCTCCAAGGGACTCGAGGTGGACTGAGCGTTACTGACGGAAGTCGCAGGACCATTGGGGGCAGGCCCGCAGCCGGATAGCAGTACGACGGCCGCTAGCACCGCGGTGAGCGACCTGGTGGACCTCCTCATGATCTCCCTCCCACCTCGGCCAAGCCATCCTCACGGCCCTGCGGAGGCCAAAAACGCAGCCGCAGGATGGTCCCTGGACATCAGGTATCCGGTCCTGAGAGCGGTCACTCGCAGGCGATGCCGTCTCCGTCGCGGTCGAGCTTTGACGAGTAACCAGGGTCGCCTCGAAGTATTGGGTCGGCGCCAGCCGCACGGACCGCTGTGCAGTTTTCGTAGTAGATGCTCGCTACGGGCGGCGGTGCCGCTGCGGCAGCCGCGGCAGCCGCGGCAGCCGTCTTGGCCTTGGCCGCCGCTGCAGCCTTCGCTTTCGCAACTGCCCTGGCCTTGGCCTCAGCCGCTGCCTTGGCGACGGTGGCAGCCTCCGCTGCAGCCGCGACTTCCACAGCCTTGGCAGCTTTCGCTGCCGCCACTGCTTCGGCAGCCTTGGCAGCTTTCGCTGCAGCCGCGACTTCGGCAGCCTTGGCGGCCTGTGCGACGGCGTCGGCCGT
>JBDTMW010000108.1:0-7738 GCA_039934065.1 Actinomycetota bacterium
CGGCAGGAGGGTGGACGCTCACCAGCGGCCGGGCGATGCTGATTGACACCCGCGGTGGCGTCACGGCCCGTCCGCCATCACGTGCGGATGGTGCGGTTGGGTCGCCCAGCGCGCCCAGCGGAGACATCCCGATCTGGGTCACCACGAGGACAGTCATCACGCTCAGTGCGGTGAAGGCGGCGGTGGGCAGAAGGGCCGACGCGGACAGGGCACGTTCGACCCTGTACTGACGCCCATGACGTCGCCCCCAGACTCGCCGACTTCTGCCGGCTGGGCTCTGCAACCCACCGTCATCCATCACGCGATCCTACCCGAGACGTTGCGTTCCCGTCGGTTGTTCGTAGATCCAGTGACTCGAAGCGACGAGTCACCATGGTCAGAACGTGCGAGAGACCACGAAGTCGCGGGCGACGCGGAGCAACCGGTCATTGGCCTCGGTCTCGGCGATGGTGCAACGCACACCTTCGCCGGCAAAGGGCCTCACGACCAGGCCCGCCTTGTCAGCCTGCGCGGCAAACGCCCCGGCGTCAGCACCCAGCGGCAGCCAGACGAAGTTGGCCTGGGTATCGGGCACGTGCCAACCCAGGTGGCGCAGCTCGGCCACGACTCGCACGCGCTCGTGAACCAGGGCGTCGACCCGTTGCTTCAGCTCGTCGAACGCGTCCAGGCTGGCAATGGCCGCCTGCTGCGCGATGGTGCTCACGCCGAAGGGCACGGCTGTCTTGCGCAGGGCCTCCGCCACCGGCTCGTGGGCCACGGCATACCCCACCCGTAGCCCGGCGAGGCCATAGGCCTTGCTGAAGGTGCGCAGGACCGCGACGTTCGGCCGCGCGGCATAGGCGGCGAGCGCGTTGGGGGCCAGGGCGTCGGTGACGAACTCGACGTACGCCTCGTCCAGCACGACGAGCACCTGGGATGGGACCTTGTCCAGGAAGGCCTCGAGCTCGACCTGGTGCACGACCGGGCCGGTGGGGTTGTTGGGTGTGCAGATCAGGATCAGCCGGGTGCGGGGGGTGATCGCGGCGGCCATCGCGCTGAGGTCGTGCCGTGCGTCGGCGTCGAGCGGCACCTGCACCGAGACGGCACCCGCGATGGCCACGACGATCGGGTAGGCCTCGAACGAACGCCAGGCGTAGATGACTTCATCGCCAGGGTCACAGGTGGCGGCAATAACCTGGCCGAGGACGCCCACGCTGCCGGTGCCGGTGGCGATGTGCTCGGCCGGCACGCCGAGTCGCTCCGCCAGCTTGTGGGTCAGCTGGGCCACCGCCATGTCCGGGTAGCGGTTCATCTGCAGCGCGGCTTCGTGGACGACCTTGAGGACGCTGGGCAGCGGCGGGTAGGGGTTCTCGTTGCTGCTGATCTTGTATGCCGTCACGCCCTCGCGCGGCACCGTCGGGCCTCCGGGCTTGTATGCCGGGACGGCAGCCAGCGTTGTGCGGAGACGGACGATGTCGCTCATGCCTGAACTGTATTGCCAGTTGGCCGATGACCGGAGCGGCCGATCGCATGCCACGATGGGCCCATGAAGTCGATCGTCATCAAGATCCTTGTCAACGGTGCCGCCCTGTGGGTGGCGGCCTTCCTGCTCACGGGCATCCACCTCGGCTCAAACGGCGCCAATCAGCTCGTGACGATCCTGTGGGTGGCGGTGATCTTCGGCCTGCTCAACGCAGTGATCAAGCCGGTGCTGACTTTCTTTTCGCTACCGGTCATCATCCTGACGCTCGGGTTGTTCACCCTGATCGTCAATGCGGCAATGCTGGAGCTGACCTCGTGGTTCGCCGACCAGCTCAGCCTGGCTTTCACCGTCGACCACTTCTTCTGGGACGCGGTGCTCGGCTCGATCATCATCACCGTCGTGTCGATGGTCCTGAACCGGATTCTGCCCGACAGCCGCTAGCCACACGTTCGCCCCGCACCCACCCCCACCTTCCCGTCCGCGGTGTTCGTCGGAAGGGAAGCGGCGGGTCAGATGTGGCGGCGCGCGGTGACGACGCGGAAGCGGTTGGCGACGAAGGCAGCATCGACGTAGGACGCGTTGGCCGCAGGGTTGGCGCCGGTGCCGTGGTAGTCGCTGAAGGCCGCCGTCTGGTTGACGAAGACTGGCCCGGTCAGGTTCTCCGACAGGGCCACGCCGGAATCCGCAGCTGCGTCGCGTGCATCGCCCAGGACGGCCTCTGAGGTCGAGTAGACGGCCGCCGTCATCGCTCCGTGCTCACTGGTCGTCTCGCGCATCCGCTCGAGCGACTGTGCGGTGGAGTCGGTCGCGATCAGGAACGTGACCGGGCCAAAGCACTCCTGCGCGTATGCCGCCCCGTTGGCGACGTCGAGCGCGACCAGTCCGGGCGCGCGCACCACCGCGTCCGGGTATGACGGGTGCGTCACCCTGCGGGCATCGAGCACCATCGTTCCGCCTAGCCGGGCGGCCAGCCCGGGCAGATCGGTCGCCCGGGAGCGCACATCGTCGTTGACGATGGCCCCGAGGATCTCCACGGCCTTGGCGTCCTCACCGGTCAGCTTTGTCAGCGCCCCACTGAGCCTGGCGCCGAAGTCCTCGAACGAGAGGTGGCCCTCGTCGGTCTCGACGCCGTCGCGCGGGACATAGATGTTCTGCGGGGTCGTGCACATCTGGCCGGAGTACAGGGAGAGCGAGAACGCCAGGTTGCGCATCACTCCTCGCAGGTTGTCTGTCGAGTCCACGACGATCGAGTTCACGCCGGACTTCTCGGTGTAGACGAGCTTCCCGGCCGCCGCACCCTCACGCTCGAGCCAGCCACCGAAGCCTGGGCCGCCGGTGTAGTCGATGATGGCGACCTCGGGCCGTTCGGCAAGGATCTTGGCCACTCGCTCGCCGTCGGACTCGGGCGCCAGCTGCACCAGAGCCGGATCGAAACCATTGTCTTGCAACACCTTTCGGGCGATCGCAACACTGATGGCAAGTGGCAGGACCGCCCGCGGATGCGGCTTCACGATGACGGGATTCCCGGTGGCAAGTGAGGCGAACAGGCCTGGGTAGCTGTTCCACGTCGGGAAGGTGTTGCAGCCGATCACGAGCGCGACGCCGCGGGGGACGATGCGGTAGTCCTTGTGAAGCCGGATCGGCGCCTCCTTGCCGGGCTTCTCCCACACGACGAACGCAGGCACCCGTTCCTGCTCGACCAGCGCTCCGACGATCGACTCGAAGGCCCGGTCCTGGGCGTGCGGACCAGCCGCCTGGAACGACATGACGAACGGCTGCCCGCTGGTGTGCATCACGGCATTGGCAATCTCGAAAGACCGCTTGTTGATGGCATCGACGATCTCGACACAGACGGCCGCACGGGTCAGCGCGCCGGCATCCCGCCATCCCGGCATGGCGTTCTTCGCCGCCGCGATCGCGGCATCAACGTCGAGCCTTGGATACCGAATCTGGAGCATTGGCCCGTACGGCGACACCTCGCTCCCGGCGAACGACCCGTCCGTGGGCTGGTCGCCGAGCGAGGAGAACTCGGCGCCGAGGTGGGCCTCAAAGGCAGCCAGCCCCTCGGCGGCCGCAGCCTCGCCGTAGACCCGTGGTGACGGCGACTCGGGGTAGCGCGAGAAGTAGCCGCGCGACGCCAGCGCCTCGCGACCCTGCTGAAGGGCCTCACGATATTGCTCGACGAGCTGCATCGTGGTGCGCCCTTGCGAGGGGTAGTCGGTTGTCGTCATCCAAGGATGCTACGCAGGTTTGGGCGGCTCCTGCCGTCGCTGACAAGCAGATCGGCTCAGCCCCAGAACCGGCGGTCCCACCGCTGGGTGCCGATACGGGTGTCAGGGCCGTGACCGGGGTGCACCACAGTCTCCGAGGGGAGCGTGAAGAGCCCGGCACGGATCGAGGCGATGAGCGTCAGGCGCGCGGATGCCGCCACATCCGCCGTGCCCGGAACCTCCGTCGTGTCCGGACCGTGAAGTCCTAGGGTCTGCCCCGTGAACACGCAGGACAGGGCCGGGGCGTACCAGCAGACCGCGCCCGGGGTGACGCCAGGCGTGTGGATGGCCTCCAACCGGAGGCTGCCGAGTGTGAGCACCAAACCAGGTGACACGGCGTGCTGCGGCCGGCGTTCCGGCTCGGCCTGCCGCCAGAGGCCGAGGTCATCGGTGTCGAGGTAGGTTCCGGCCCCGGTGTAGTCAGCCAGCGAGAGCGCCACCGGCACCGACTCGGGCCAGATGGTGGTCCAGAGAATCGCGCGAAGCCGTCGCACGTCGCATTGCCCGAGCAGGTCACCCACGTCCCCCGCCGGGTCGATCACCGCCCAGTCGGTGCCATCCCCGACGAACCAGACGTTGCGCTGGCCATCGGCGGTCAGGACCCGTGCCAGGGACGGCCGCACCGGCTGCGCGATACTCACGTTCCATGGGACCACGCCGTCAGGTCCCGCACAACGGCGGGTCGTGGCGCGGCATACGGTGTGGGCATGCGTGTTCTCGTCACAGGTGGGGCCGGATTCATCGGCTCGCACACCGTCATCCAGCTCATCGCCGCCGGTCACGATGTCCTGATCGTCGACAACTTCTCCAACGCCAAGCCGACGGTGATCAGCCGGCTCGAGTCGATCACCGGCGAGAGTCTGCCCGTCCACGCTTTCGACCTGCGCGACCGGGCCAAGACAGAGGAGCTCTTCGCGACGGAGCGGATCGACGCGGTCATCCACTTCGCCGGGCACAAGGCGGTCGGCGAGAGCGTCGAGAAGCCGCTGCAGTACTACGAGAACAACGTCGACTCGACGCTCGTTCTGGCCGGTGCGATGGCCCGTCACGCGGTCACCACGCTCGTGTTCTCGTCATCGGCAACCGTGTATGGCGCGAACGCCCCCGTTCCGATGACGGAGGACCTCCCCACCTCGGCGACGAACCCCTACGGGTGGACCAAGGTGATGATCGAGCAGATCCTGCGCGATGTTGCCGTGGCCCAGCCCGCCTGGCGGATCGCGCTGCTTCGCTACTTCAACCCCGTCGGCGCCCACGCATCCGGCACCATCGGCGAGGACCCGTCCGACATCCCCAACAACCTGTTCCCCTACATCTCCCAGGTTGCCGTGGGGCGCCGCGACAAGCTGCAGATCTTCGGTGACGACTACGACACGCCTGACGGCACCCCGCTCCGCGACTACATCCACGTGGAGGATCTCGCAGCCGGTCACGTCTCCGCGCTGGACAAGGTGGCCACCATGGACACGTCCGTGGGCACCTGGAACCTCGGCACCGGGGTGGGTACGAGCGTGCTCGACGTGCTGCATGCGTTCGAGCGCACGGTGGGCCATGCCTTGCCGTACGAGATCGTTGGTCGTCGGGCAGGAGACATCGCAGCCTCGTACGCCGACCCGCATCGCGCCAACGCCGAGCTCGGATGGACCGCCACCCGCACGATCGACGACATGTGCTCGGACGCCTGGCGCTGGCAGTCGCAGAACCCAAACGGCTATCCGGACGTCTAGCCGAAGGCGAGCGGGTGGGCGGGCGAAGGGGTCGTGGGCGCGATGTCGGGCGCGCTGACCGAGGCGTCACGTCCGAGCACGATGTCGGCGATGTTGGCCAGCGACTGCGTGCCCGAGCTGAGGTAGCGGTCGTGGTCGGTCACTCCACGAGTGCCGAAAACGCGGTCACCGAACCCCGGGGTCGTGGGCGTCGCGCCATGCCCGGCGCCCCAGAACTGGAAGGCAGGCACCCAGTAGATCCAGTCTTGTGCCGCCTGGCCGGCCCAGATGCGTGCCGATGTGTGCAGGTCGGCCGCTTGAGTGACGCCCATGCCCGGGCTGCCCACCACGACGATGTCCTTGACCTGCGGCGGCATATCGGCGGCCGCCAGACCCGCGACCACTGATCCGTAGCTGTGGCCGATGACCGTGACACGTGCGAGCGGGCGCAGGATCGCCAGATCCTTGGTGAATCTGTCCAGCGAGGTCGCGCCGGCCCGTGCCAGCTCCTCGCGTGCCGCATCTCGCCCGACGCCCTGTGGCGCTTCGTACCCGAGCCAGGCGATCACGGCGACGTGCTGGCCCGGCGCCGCCGCGCGAGTGGCGTCATACAGGGCCCGCGCCTGAACTGCCGGGGCACGGTCGCGAACGTCACCGAGGCCGGTGTTGAAGTTGTCCGCGCGATTGGACACGCCCGGCACGAGCACGGCGATCCGGTCCGCAGCCCGCAGATCGCCGAACACCTCGACGATCCGGCCGTTGCCACTTGGGTCGAATGCCAGGAACTGGCGCCCTTGTCCGGTCCACTGCGCGTAGGGGACCCCGGCCGCCTGCATGGCATGCCGGTTGGTGTCGTAAGTGCGTGACAGGGCGGTCGGGTCATCCGGGTCCGGCAGCCAGGATCCCTGCTGGGGCTGGCCCGCGATTGCGGCGCCCGGGGTGAACAAAAGCAGTGCGAAAGTAAGCAGGGTCGCGCTGGTGACTGATGCGGCACTGAGCGTTTTCCACCACCGACGCATGCATTCTCCTCCGCCCAGGCGCGTGTTTCGCCCGGTCGGGCAAGCACTCCATGGTACCTAACCTTGCTGGGTGGTCAGTCCTGAACAATCAGCTGGACACGTCTGCAGGGGGATCCGCAACTCCGTAGGATCTGGTCCGAACCCCGCAGTGATCAGTGCACCTAAGGAGCCCCATGGACGCCGTGGACATCGCAAGGTGGCAGTTCGCCATCGTGACCGTGTACCACTACTTCTTCGTTCCGGTCACGATCGGGCTCTCGGTGATCGTCGCCGGTTTTGAGACGGCCTGGCTACGCAATCGCAACCCCGAGATGCTGCGGCTCACGAAGTTCTTCGGCAAGCTCTTCACCATCAACTTCGCACTGGGCCTGGTCACGGGGATCGTCCAGGAGTTCCAGTTCGGGATGAACTGGAGCGACTACTCACGCTTCGTCGGTGACATCTTCGGCGCACCGCTGGCTATCGAGGCACTGCTCGCGTTCTTCCTCGAGTCAACCTTCCTCGGCCTGTGGATCTTCGGCTGGGACAAGCTCCCGGCCAGGCTGCACGCAGCCTGCATGTGGCTCGTCGCGGTCGGCACCTTGCTGTCGGCATACTTCATCCTCGCGGCCAACTCCTGGATGCAGCACCCCGTCGGCTACCGCTTCAACCCGGCGACCGGGCGCGCAGAGCTCACTGACTTCGTTGCGGTGCTCACCAACAAGGTCCAGCTGGTCACGTTCCCGCACACCATCACCAGCGCCTACATGGTGGGCGGCGCGTTCGTGATGGCGGTGGGCCTGTGGCACCTGCGCAAGCCAGACGTCGGCACGAATGCCGCCATGTACCGAAAGGCGACCCGGATCGGCGCCTGGTTCACGCTTGTCGCGGCGCTTGGCGTTGTCGTGTCCGGCGACCTCCAGGGCAAGATCATGACCGAGGTTCAGCCCATGAAGATGGCGGCGGCCGAGGCGCTCTACGACTCCGAGGCCAGCAACGCGCCTTTCTCGTTGTTGACGATCGGCTCGCTGGATGGCAGTCAGGAGAAGTTTGCTGTCAAGGTGCCGAGCCTGCTCAGCTTCCTGGCCACGGGACGTTTCGACGGTCCCGTCGAGGGCATCAACGAGATCAAGGCGGCGTACGAGAAGCAGTACGGCACGGACACGCTGAGCTCCTCCGCACAGTCGCGCGTGTTCAGCAAGAGCTACACCCCGACCATCCCGCT
Organism: Actinomycetota bacterium; assembly: GCA_039934065.1. Classification (GTDB taxonomy): domain Bacteria; phylum Actinomycetota; class Actinomycetes; order Actinomycetales; family Dermatophilaceae; genus UBA4719. Next base: position 7,662 of record JBDTMW010000108.1, read on the forward strand.
TACCTTCTGGACGTTCCGGATTATGATCGGGCTCGGGATGGTGGGTGCCTTGATCGCCGTCGCCGTGCTGTGGTCAA
>JBDTMW010000109.1:0-7728 GCA_039934065.1 Actinomycetota bacterium
CAGTCCGAGGCGAACTCACCCACATGGCCCAGCTCGTACACGACCTCAACCCACCGGCCGGCGCCGTCCTGCTCCTGCTCACCGGCGCTTCGCCAGCAAGAAGTGTCCGTGGCCCAGCGACAGTAGGCTGCCTTGATGGCGAACCGACTTGCGTCCTCCACCAGCCCGTATCTGTTGCAACACAAGGACAATCCGGTGGACTGGTGGCAGTGGGGACCGGAGGCCTTGGCAGAGGCCCAACGTCTCAGCAAACCCATCTTGTTGTCCATCGGATATGCAGCGTGCCACTGGTGCCACGTGATGGCACACGAGTCCTTCGAGGACGCCGAGGTGGCTGCGGCCATCAACGCCGGCTTCGTCGCCATCAAGGTCGACCGCGAAGAACGTCCGGACATCGACGCGATCTACATGTCTGCCACCACGGCGATGACCGGGCAGGGCGGCTGGCCCATGACCTGCTTCCTGACACCCTCCGCCGAGCCCTTCTTCTGCGGCACTTACTACCCCAAGACCTCGTTCCTGCAGCTTCTCGCGGGCGTCGCCGACGCCTGGAGCAGTCGACGCGAAGAGGTCGTCGCCAGTGGCGCACGCATCGTCGACGCCTTGCGCGCAGGGACCACCGTCGGGGCCGGTGCGCCTTTGGGGGCGGTCGAGCTCGGGCAGGCCGAAGAGCGGCTCGCGAGCAGTTACGACTGGGAGCGGGGCGGTTTCGGTGGGGCGCCGAAGTTCCCGCCGTCGATGATCCTGGAGTTCCTGTTGCGCCATGGGGCACGCACCGGCTCGGAACGCACCCTGTCCATGGTCGACGGCACCTGCGAGGCGATGGCCCGCGGCGGGATGTACGACCAGCTGGCTGGTGGCTTTGCGCGGTACTCGGTCGATGCAGGCTGGGTGGTCCCCCACTTCGAGAAGATGCTCTATGACAACGCCCAGCTGTTGCGCGTGTACCTGCATCTGTGGCGCGCGACGCAGTCGCCTCTCGCTGAACGGATCTCGCGCCAGACAGCGGACTTCATCCTGCGTGATCTCGGCACTACCGACGGCGGCTTCGCATCGGCTCTCGACGCCGACGCCGACGGAGTCGAGGGACTCACCTACGCCTGGACCCCGATACAGCTGGTGGAGGTGCTTGGCAATGACGACGGCCGCCGGGCAGCCCGGCTGCTCGAGGTCACCGAGGCTGGAACATTCGAGGATGGGCTGTCGACCCTGCAGATGCGCACGGAGCCCGACGACGCACCGTGGTGGGAAGGTGCCCGCGTCCGCTTGCTGGCCGCGCGCGACCTTCGTCCACAGCCAGCCAGGGACGACAAGGTTGTTACCAGCTGGAACGGTCTGGCCATCGCGGCGCTCAGCGAAGCCGGTGTGCTGCTTAAGGATTCGGGCTATCTGGACGCTGCAGGAGCGTGTGCACAGTTCCTCGTCAGCTCCCACCTGGTTGACGGCAGGCTGCGTCGGGCGTCGCGAGCGGGAGTGGTCGGAGATGCGATGGGAGTTGCCGACGACTACGGAAACCTGGCCGAGGGCCTGCTCAGCCTGCACCAGGCCACCGGGGATCAACAGTGGCTCACTGCTGCAGGACGTCTGCTGGAGACGGCGCTGGACCACTTCGCGGACGGCGAGGGTGGCTTCTTCGACACCGCGGACGACGCCGAACAGCTCTTCACCAGACCGCGAAGTGCGGCGGACAACGCCGAGCCCTCCGGCCACGCCGCTCTTGCCGGCGCACTGCTGACCTACTCGTCACTCACCGGGTCAACCCGGCACAGGACTGCGGCCGATGATGCCGTCGCCGCGGCCGCAGGTCTTGCTGCCCGGGACCCGCGGTTTGCCGGTTGGTCACTTGCCGTGGCCGAAGCCATGGCGGCTGGTCCGCTCCAGGTCGCCATCGTCGGAGCCGGGGACCAGGCACAAGCGCTGGTCAGCGTCGCTAGGCGCAGCACCTCCCCCGGTTTGGTCCTGGTGCACGGATCGCCTGACTCGCAAGGGATTCCACTCCTCGCCGACAGGCCGCTGATAGACGGCGGTGCTGCGGCATACGTGTGTCGAGGCTTTGTCTGCGACCGCCCGGTGACGACCCCCGAGGAACTGGCCTCAGCCCTGGAACAGCGCCGCTGACCAAACCCTGCGCCGACGCGGCGGATCCAGAGAGACGACGACCAGGTCACACCGGGTTCTTGGCCGCGCCCCAGCCGTGCCAGCGCTCGATCTCGATCAGGGCGCTGACCCGCTTGTTGGTCCGGTTGCTGTACGCACCGGCCCCGTAGTGGTTCGAGAGCCGGTCGATGTCGACCAGTTCGGGGTCGTCGTACATTTCCACGACGCGGCCCTGCATGCTCACGTGGGTGTACCAGCTGTCGGCATCCAGCACGGTCAGGCTGACCCGTGGGTCCTGCCGCAAATAGGTCAGGCGCCGCCGGCTCTCGTCCATGTTGACCAGGATCCGGCCATCGGCCTCGAGCAGGTACCAGGTCGCCACTGAGACTGGTTGGCCGTCCGGGCGGTTGGACGTGATCACGGCGGGGTTGGGCTTGGCGACCAATGCGGCAACGTGGTCGGGCAGGAATGGGTTCGACATGTGTGATCCTCTCGGCTGAAGTGCTGTCAGGTGAACTGCTTGATCACGTCCAGGCCGATCTTGATGACGAACGCACCCACCACGACGACCAGGACCACACGAATGAACCCTGAGCCCTTGGCCACCGCCGTGCGGGCGCCGACATAGCCGCCCACCAGGTTGCCCAGACCCATGAGCAGCCCGACCTTCCACATCACCGCGCCTGCCGGAATGAAGATGATCAGCGCTGCCAGGTTGGTGGCGGCGTTGGCGATCTTGGCTTTGGCGCTGGCTTCCAGGAACGCATAACCGAGCAGCCCCACCAGCGCGAACACCAGGAAGGAGCCGGTGCCGGGGCCGAGCGCGCCGTCATACATGCCGATCATGAAGCCGACCCCGGTCGCGGCCAGCACGTGTCGGCGACCCGAGAAGCGCAGGGCGGTCGCGAGACCCACTCCCGGCTTCAGCAGGGTGTAGGTCCCCACTCCGATCAGCACCACCAGGATGAGGGGGTTGAAGGCCGCCTTCGGGATATGTGACGCCAGCAGGGCACCGATCAGTGAACCGCCAAACGCCAGCAACGCCAACGGGATCGCGGTCCTCAGGTCTGGTCTCACGCGACGGTAGTAGGTCACCGCGCTCACTGACGTGCCGCAGATCGAGCCAAGCTTGTTGGTCGCAAGGATCTGGACCGGAGCCGCCTGCGGGAACCCGAGCAACAGCGCCGGGAGCTGGATCAGCCCGCCACCGCCGACCACCGCGTCGACCCAACCGGCGCAGACAGCGGCCAGGCCCATCAGCGCCAGCGTGGTGACCGACGGGTCGTTCACCGCGACTGCCATCCGTCCACGATGTCGAGGACGTCGAGCAGTTCGCGGGCAACGCCGTCAGGAGTGACATCGACCGCAACCTGTTGCGCCAGCGGAATTTCCGAGTGCGGCACCCAGATGGAGCGCATCCCGGCCAGCTGGCTGCCGTGAACGTCCTCGAAGGGCCGATCCCCCACATAGGCAGCCTCGGACGGCTCGACTCCGAGCGCCGCAGCCGACGCGTGGAACGCTTTCGGGTCCGGCTTGGCCCAGGCGATCTCGCTCGAATAGACGTCGGCGTCGATCAGGTCGAGGACCCCGTCGCGCTCGAATACCCCGCGGTGATAGTCGCCCGACCAGATTGTGTTCGAGAGGACGCCGACGCGAATCCCCCTCTCGCGCAACCCTTCCCAGACCGGACGCACCTGCTCGTCGGTGATCGTGTGCGGCTCCCAGAACTGCCGGTATGCCGCCAGGGCAGCCACGTGCAAGGCATCAGCCAGGTCGACCCCCACCTCGCGCAACAGGTCATCGATGTGTGCACTGCCCTGACCGGTGCGCGCCCGACACCAGGCCGCCGCCTCCGCCGCGAGGATGCGGGCCGCGAGATCGTCGCTCGCACGACCATCGTCACGGTGAACGACTCGGGCGTACGCCGTCCACTGCTCCGCCAGGTCAAAGGTGTGCCACGGCGTGAGTGTGCCGCCCCAGTCGAAGATGACCGCACGCAGCCTTGGTCCGGAACGGTCCATCAGCTCGCGGCGCCGCGCACTTCGGCCACGACCGCGTCGACGATCTGGTCGACCGGCACCTCGCGCCGTTCACCGGTCGCACGATCCTTGATCTCGATCGTTCCGGCCTCGAGGCCCTTGCCGACGATCACGATGGTCGGCACGCCGATCAGCTCGGCATCCTTGAACTTCACACCGGGCGAGACCTTGCGGCGGTCGTCATAGAGAACCGAAACACCTCGCGCTGCAAGGGCATCGGTGACCTCAGCCGCTTTGGCAAAGACCTCTTCGGCCTTGCCGGTCGCGACCACGTGGACATCGGCGGGCGCGATCGACCGCGGCCAGACCAGCCCCAGCTCGTCATGACACCCCTCGGCCACAGCGGCGACGGCGCGACTGACGCCGACCCCGTAGGAGCCCATGGTCACCGTCACGAGCTTGCCGTTCCGGTCCAGCACCTTCAGGCCCAGCGCCTCGGCATACTTGCGCCCGAGCTGGAAGATATGCCCCATCTCGATGCCTCGGGCAGTCTCCAGAGGGTGACCGCAGCTGGGGCACTCGTCACCGTCGCGCACCTCGGCTGCCTCGATCGTGCCATCGGCCGTGAAGTCGCGACCGGCAACCAGGTCGATGACGTGCTGGCCCTGGACGTTGGCTCCGGTGACCCAGCTGGTGCCCTCGACGACGCGGGGATCCAGGACGAACCTGACCCCAGACGTGGCTCGCTCGCCAAGCACCTCGGGGCCGATATAGCCCTTGACGAGCGCCGGGTTCTTGGCGAAGTCGGCTTCGTCGAACGCCTCGACCTCGGCAGGCTCGACCTGGGCACCCAGACGCTTCTCGTCGATCTCACGGTCACCGGGCACGCCGATGGCCAGCGGCTCACGGCGACCGTCCGGGTGGACCAGCATCACGAGCACGTTCTTGAGGGTGTCACCAGCCTGCCAGGGGCGGTCCGCACGCGGGAAGGTCACGTTGAGGTGGTCCACCAGAGTCTGGATGGTCGGGGTGTCGGGAGTGTCCTCGGCATGGGCAGCGGGCAACCCGTCATACGGAATGACGGACGGCACCGGCACCTGAACAGCCTCGACGTTGGCGGCGTAGTCACACGAGGTGCATCGCACATAGGTGTCTTCACCGTGTTCGGCCGTCGCGAGAAACTCCTCGGACGCCGACCCACCCATCGCCCCCGACATCGCCTTGACGATCACGTAGTCGAAGCCCAGGCGGTCGAACATCTTGACGTAGGCGCCGCGGTGCGCGTCATACGCGGCCTGCAGGCCGGCGTCGTCAACGTCGAAGGAGTAGGAGTCCTTCATGATGAACTCGCGACCGCGCAGCAGACCGGCGCGCGGACGTGCCTCGTCGCGATACTTGAGCTGGATCTGGTAGATCGACAGCGGCAGGTCCTTGTACGAGCCGTAGAGGTCCTTGACCGTCAGCGTGAACATCTCTTCGTGCGTGGGGCCGAGCAGGTAGTCAGCGCCCTTGCGGTCCTTGAGCCGGAAGATGTTCTCGCCGTACTCCGTCCAGCGTCCGGTGGCCTCGAAGGGCTCCCGGGGCAGCAGCGCCGGGAAGCTCAGCTCCTGGGCGCCGATGGCGTCCATCTCCTCGCGCACGATGCGCTCGACATTGCGCAGTACCTTCAGGCCGAGGGGCAGCCAGGTGTAGATGCCGGGGGCGACGCGGCGGATGTAGCCAGCCCGGACCAGGAGCCGGTGGCTTGGCAGCTCGGCATCGGACGGGTCGTCGCGCAGGGTTCGCAGGAACAGGGTGGTCATGCGCATGGCCGGCGTTGACACGGAGACTCCTTGGTCGGGTCAGTTGAAGGTCCAGAGGTTGTGCACCGGACCACGTGAGGATATCGGCAGGAGACCAAGGTGCTCACGCCAGTTTCGGGTCAGATGCGTCCGGTGGCCTTGAGCGCCGTTCGGACCAAGGGAATCTGCAGTGGGAGCCGGGCGAGCGTGGCCACCTGCTTCGCTCGGCTGCCGGTCCCGGCGCCGGCCCGCTTGCTCTCGGTCAGCGCCATCTGCACATTGGCCGGGAAGACGGCGACGAGTACGGCAGCGCTGGCCCATCCGGTCGCCTTGCGGGTTCGAGGGTGAGCGAGCCCAACCGCGCAAGCGAGCTCGGCGACCCCGGAGGCATAGACGAGGGCTCTGCGTTCCGGTAGCTGGCGCGGCACGATCGACTCGAAAATCTGGGGTCGGACGATGTGCAGGATGCCCGAGGTGGCGAACAGTCCGACCAGTCCCCGAAGATCCTTCGTCAATGTCGTCACCTGACTACCGTCTCACAACAAGACGGTCGCGAAGCTCCCGATCTCGGTGAACCCGACCCGCGCATACGTGGCGCGCGCGGGCACGTTGAAGTCATTGACGTAGAGCGTCGCCACTGGTGCGATCTCGGCGCGCACCTGCTCGACAACCGCGGCCATGGCGGGCGCGGCGAATCCCTGGCCACGCCACCGCGGCGCCACCCAGACCCCCTGGATCTGAGCAACGCCCAGGGCCACCGAGCCGACATCGGCCTTGAACATGACCTCACCGTCAACCATCCGCACGAACGTGTGGCCTGCCCGGATCAGGGCCGCGACGCTTTGCCGGTAGACCTGCCCTGAGCCCGCGTAGGGCGGGTAGCCGATCTCCTCGGTGAACATGGCGGCGGCGGCCGGCGTCACCCGGTCCACCTCGTCGAGTCGCGCACGCCGGACCTCGAAGTCGCACTGCACGCCTGGCTCCGGAGGGCCGGCTAAGGCCATCAGGGGCTGGCGCCTGCGGACCGCGCGCGGCCTCCCCCACGTGGGCCTCAGCTCATCCCACAACGGCAGCACCATGTCCGCAGGTCCGAACAGCGATGAGCAGTGCCGACGCCATCGGTCGAGCTTGATCGCGAAAGCCTCGAGTGCCTGCACGTCGCACCCGACCGGGACCAGGTTGGCCGAGGCCCAGCAGATCGCCTGCAGACCTGACCCGTCCGAGTAGCCCAGCAAGGCTTGGGGAGAAGTCACGAGCGCGCCCTCGAGGATGCGCGCAGCCACGAAGACATTGGTCCGGGTATCGCGGGCACACACTTCCAGCGCCTCGTCACGGTCGGCGTGCGTCAGGGTACGAACGGGGCTTCGGGTGCGGAGCACGCCTCCAGCCTGCCCTGCGCCGGCGTCGCTGTCGACCACCATGGGCTCAGCTGACGGTGACGACGGGGCCGACCGACTTTCCCTCGCCGTCCACCGGTTCGCCCATCTCCTCGGCGAGCCGCATGGCCTCCTCGATCAGCGTCTCGACGATCTGGGACTCAGGCACGGTCTTGATGATCTCGCCCCTGACAAAGATCTGACCCTTGCCGTTGCCGGATGCGACACCGAGGTCGGCTTCACGAGCCTCACCCGGGCCGTTCACGACGCAGCCCATGACGGCAACGCGCAAAGGCACCTCGAGGCCTTCCAGCCCTGCCGTCACCTGCTCCGCCAGCGTGTAGACGTCGACCTGGGCTCGGCCGCACGAGGGACAGGAGACGATCTCGAGCTTGCGCGGCCGCAGGTTCAGCGACTGCAGGATCTGGTTGCCGACCTTAATCTCCTCGACCGGCGGGGCCGACAGGGAGACGCGGATGGTGTCGCCAATCCCCT
>JBDTMW010000110.1:0-7717 GCA_039934065.1 Actinomycetota bacterium
GCTGAACGCGTTGTCCAGGCTGAGCATCCGCTCGAGGTGGTCGACCGCCGCGAAGTCCGTGGAGAACGCCGCACCAACCTGCTGGGTGGGGCTGTCGGGAGTGCGCAGCTCCGCATAGCGGTCCTCGAGGGCGATCAGCTCGCGGATCAGCCCGTCATACTCACCGTCGCTGATGGTCGGCGCATCCTTGACGTGGTAGCTGAACTGGTGAGCACGCACCTGCTCGGCAAGATCGGTCCACTCGTGGCGTACGTCATCGGGCACGTCGGTCGGGAGGTCGGTCACAAGCCACATCCTGCACCACACCGGCGACGGGCCAAGGTCGACGGAACACCGGCAGCACAACGACGTCGACAGATCAACGTCGGCGGGTCCGCCCAATCAGCGCCGCCGCAGACAGGACAACAGCGGCGCCGACAAACTGTGGCCACTGCAGCCTTTCGTGCAGCAGCAGAACGCCCAGGGCCACCGAGACCACGGGGATCAGGTAGGTGACCGAAGCGCCGACCGTCGGACCGGCCGCACGCACGACGTCGTACTGGAAGGACATCGCGATGCCCGTGCCGACCACCCCCAGGGCAAGGACAGCGAGCACCGGCCCCAGGACCGAACCGCCGCTGGTGTTCGCGTGCAATGACCACGGCGCAGCCAGAGAAAGGTGGGTGCGCTGGGAGAGCCACCAGACCGGCAGGGCGACCAGCATCTGGGCCGCAGAGGTGAGCATCTGGGCTGCCGGCAGAGTGAGGCCGCCGAAGTCAGCCTTGACAAGGAAGCGCCTGGTGTAGGTCCAGCCCACGCCGTAGGACGCACCAGCCACCAACGTCATGCCAAAACCGAGGAGGTCCGGACGCCCTTGCGACTGCCACGGCTGCAGGATCACCAGGACCCCCACGAAGCCGATCAGCACACCGACGATCTTTCGCGCCCCGATCGGCTCCCCCCGTAGGAGCAACAGGCTGAACACAACCGTGGCGATGGGGGTGACCGAGTTGCCGATGCCCGCCAGAGCCGAGCTGATCCGCTCCTCCCCCAGCGCGAACAGGGTGAACGGCAGGCTGCCCAGGAAGAACCCAGTCACCATCAGATGTCCCCACGTGCGCCGGTCCCGAGGCAGCCGACCCCGCGAGAGGGTCAGCAGCAGCAGCAGAACGGCCGCGCCGCTCAGGATGCGCAGGCCCGAGATCTGAAGCGGCGCAAGGGATCTCAGGCCGACCTTCATCAGCAGGAAGCTCGAGCCCCAGATGAACGCCAGCGCCGTGAACTTGACCTGCCACGGGACCCGGGTGGTCTTCATCGAGTCGGTCGTGCCGTGCGAAACGCCCTTGGTCGCAGCTGTCATGTCTCGATGTCCCTGGCCATCATGTGTAGGTCAACTTCCTGCGGTCTCGGTCAATGCCCTGGCTGCGTCCACGGCGAGTCGCTGCACTCTGCGGGCACCCGACGGTGAGAGTCCGGCCAGACCGCAGGCAGGAGTGAGTGTCACATGCTCCAGGTCCGACAGTGGCAGTCCGACCCGGCGCCACGCCTCAACCAACGGGTTGACGACTTCGGTGACCTTGGTGCGGATCTCGTCGGTGGGGACCGCTCCCGCCCAGAGCTCGACGCCGGACTCGACGGTGGCGGCGACGGACTCCCAGGCGTGGGGGCTCAACAAGCCGGTGTCCAGGGACACGGCCTTGACGCCGGTGTTCCTCAGCAGCGCCAACGGCACTTCCGAGGCACAGCAGTGCACGACGGTATGCCGGTCGCCGGCCGCTGCGACCACATCGCGTAGCCCTTCGGCCGCGGCGGTCGGGTCTATCGCGCGGATCCGGCCGAAGCCAGATGCCGTCGGCAGCTCACCGGACAGGACCGATGGCAGACCGGGTTCGTCGATCTGGACCACGAGATTGGCCTTTGGCACGAGCCGGCCAAGCTCGCCCAGATGGACGCGCAGCCCCTCGGCGAGTGAGCCGATCAGGTCTCGGGTGGCGCCGGCGTCGACCAGGGCACGTTCGCCGCGGTGCAGCCAGATCGAGGAGGCGAGGGTCCAGGGCCCGGCGATCTGCACCTTGAGGTCGCCGTCGAAGCCGTCGAAGGCCTCGGCCAGCTCGTCGAGGTCCTCTCTCAGCAGCGCCGACGTGCGATGGGAGTCGCGCCCGGCGCGGTCGACGAACCGCCACCCCATCGGTTGGAGGTCGACCTTGAGATCGGCGAGCAGCCCGGCGCCCCGACCGATCATGTCGGCACCAGGCCCTCGGGCGGGAAGCTCTGGCAGATAAGGGAGTCCGTCCTCGGAGAGCAGGTCGCGGACCGCGGACAGCGCCTGGCGTACGTCGGTTTCCGGCCACGACCCGATACCGCTGGCTCTGCTCACCTCGAGAGCCTAACCGGCTGCTGGCGGCCTGCCGGTCGCCGCCTCGTTCGTGGCACTCGTCGTCGTGGCACTCGTCGTCGTAGCACTGGTTGTGGTGGCCTTGGCGATCGTGGCGGACCCGACCACGCGGGTGCCGTCATACAGGACAACGGACTGGCCGGGCGCGACGCCTCGGATACGTCGCTCGAGGCGGACCTCGACCTGGTCTCCTTCAGCCCAGGCCGTCGCGGGGATCTCTTCGCCGTGGGCGCGAACCTGTGCGCCCACGGACACCACACCCTCCGGAGCGGGACCGCACCACCGGGCATGGTCGCCGGTGATGGCATCGACGCCCAGTAGCTCGCCAGTGCCGACCACGACCGTGTTGGTGCCCGGCTGCACCTCGACGACATAGCGGGGTTCGCCACCAGCTGCCGGCTGTCCAAGGTGGAGGCCGCGACGCTGCCCGACGGTGAACGCGTAGGCGCCGTTGTGCTCCCCGACCTTCGTTCCGTCGGCTTCGACGATGTCGCCGGGCTGCTCGCCGAGACGATCGGTCAGCCACGTGCGGGTATCGCCGTCCGGGATGAAACAGATGTCGTGACTGTCCGGCTTGGCCGCGACCCTGAACCCGCGCGCTGCGGCTTCCGCACGGATCTGCGGCTTGTCAGTGTCGCCCAGGGGGAAGAACGACCGAGCCAGCTGGTCCGCGTTGAGAACTCCGAGTACGTAAGACTGGTCCTTGGCCATGTCCACTGCCCGGTGTAGCTCCCTTGTGCCAGAAGGGCTTTCGACGATCTGGGCATAGTGGCCGGTCGCCACCGCGTCGAACCCCAGCGCGAGCGCCTTGTCCAACAACGCCGCGAACTTGATCTTCTCGTTGCATCGCAGACATGGGTTGGGGGTGCGGCCGGCGGCGTACTCGGCGATGAAGTCCTCGACCACGTCATGGGTGAATCGCGCGGCCATGTCCCAGACGTAGAACGGGATCCCGAGCACGTCGGCCACGCGTCGGGCATCACCGGCGTCCTCGATCGTGCAACAACCCCGAGCGCTCTCACGCAGGGTGGCGGCATTCTGGCTCAGGGCAAGATGCACTCCGACGACCTCGTGCCCGGCCTCGAGCATGCGCGACGCAGCCACAGCCGAGTCGACCCCGCCGCTCATGGCGGCCACGACGCGCATCAGTCCTTCTGCTTCCTGCTGGCGCTCGTACTGGTGCTGGTCCTGGTGGCAACCTGCGCCCTCTGAGCTCGCTCGACCGCCGCCGGCAGCGCCGCCAGGAAGGCATCGACATCCGCCGCACTGGAGGTGTGCCCCAGCGTGAGCCGCAGTGCGCCACGGGCCTGTCGTTCCGGCATACCCATGGCCAGCAGCACGTGGCTGGGCTGGGGAACACCGGCCTGGCAGGCAGAGCCTGTCGAGCACTCGATGCCGGCGGCGTCCAGCAGATAGAGGAGCGAGTCACCATCACACCCTGGAACGAGCAGGTGCGCGTTGCCCGGGAGACGCCGGGTGCCGTCGCCAGGCTCCCAGTCGCCCGTCACCTGGATCCCGAAGCCGACACCCTGAGCGCCGCGAATCAACTGGTCACGCAAGGTGATCAGCCGCTCAGTGACTGCCTCCCTGTGGGCTGTGCTGTGCTGCATGGCAACGGCAAATCCGCGGATCGCCGGAGTGTTCAGCGTGCCGCTGCGGAGCTGGCGTTCCTGGCCTCCGCCGTGCGACAGGGGCACGAGTGTCGCGTCACGCCGGACCAGCAGCGCTCCGACGCCCTGCGGACCGCCGACCTTGTGGCCGCTGACGCTCATCAGGTCGAGCCCGCTCCGGGTGAAGTCGACCTCGACCTGTCCGGCGGCCTGCACGGCGTCGCTGTGAACCGGGATGCCGAACTCGTGCGCCACTGCGGTGATCTCGGCAATCGGCTGCACCGTGCCCACCTCGTTGTTGGCCCACATCACGTTCACCAGCGCGACCGACTCGGGGTCGGCCTCGATGGCGGCACGCACCGTCTCTGGGTGGACACGACCCGCGCGGTCGACCTCGAGCCACGTGACCTTGGCCCCCTCGTGCGCTTCAAGGAAGTCGACGCAGTCCAGGACCGCGTGGTGCTCAACCACGCTGACCAGCAGCCGGACCCGGCGTGGATCGGCATCACGTCGGGCCCAGAACAAGCCCTTGACGGCCAGGTTGTCGGACTCCGTGCCCCCCGACGTGAACAGCACCTCAGAGGGACGGGCGCCAAGCGCCTGGGCGATGGTCTCGCGGGACTCCTCTACGACGCGCCGTCCAGACCTGCCGAAGGTATGCAGGGAGGAGGCGTTGCCAACGGTCGCCATCTGCGCCGTCATCGCCTCGACCGCCTGAGGCAGCATCGGGGTGGTCGCCGCGTGGTCGAGGTAGACAAAAGAGTCGCGCACCAGCCGAGTCTACGGGGGCCCGACGTCACGCCCGCCCCGCGGACTCACGCTGCGGAGCTTGTTACAGCCGGGCCAGCCAGGGGTGTCCCGGGTGGACCTGCGCCAGAGTGTCCAGCAGCCAGGCCCGCTGCTGCCCGTCGAGCATGGGCTCGATCGCCGAGAAGTCAGCCTGGTCCTTGGGCCGCGCCTGCCGCGCCTTGAACAACAGCAGAATCTCGGGGTTGATGTAGCGGATGCCCTCGACGTCCTCCCACGTCGCAGCGTCCAACGGCAAGGTCATCGAGGGCAACCTGCGGTTGACCCATTGCCCCGGCTCGCCGGGGTCGCAGATCACGTCGTACTCCCATGGCGAGAAAGCGTTGCGTCGCAACCACAGCTGCAGGAACTGGCTGGGGTACGCGTGATCCGGGACATCGGCCATGACGGGGCTCAGGGTTCCACTGTCGTTGCGCCAGATGTGAATCCGGCCGGCGAGATGCTCACGGAGCATCCCAAGGTCTCCGCGCCGGATGGCGATGTCGACATCCTCGTGTGAACGGGTAACCCCGCTGAACGCCTGGGCCGCCCAACCCCCGACGACCCACCAGCGGCCGCCGTAGCCGTCGAGAAGCGCTGCCGCGTCCTGCGGCGTGTGCGGTGCCCACACGCCATACAGCTCGGCGAAGTCCTCATCGCTCAGGTCGTTCAGGGCCATGGGAGGAACGTACAGCGGCGCCCGGCCCCAGTGTGGGGACAGGCGCCGGTGCGGATGCCGTGTGGGTGCGTCTGCGCTGCTGCTCGACTCAGCCCTTAGCGGCCTTGACGGCTGCGGTGGCCTGCGGCAGCACCTTGAACAGGTCTCCGACGACACCGAAGTCGACCATCTCGAAAATGGGCGCCTCTTCGTCCTTGTTGATCGCGATGATCGTCTTGGACGTCTGCATTCCGGCTCGGTGCTGGATGGCACCGGAGATACCCGCTGCGACATACAGCTGCGGGGAGACCTGCTTGCCTGTCTGCCCGATCTGGGTGGCGTGGGGGTACCACCCGGCGTCGACAGCGGCACGCGACGCGCCGACTGCGGCACCCAGAGTGTCGGCGAACTCCTCGATCTGGGAGAAGTCACCGCCGGTACCGCGGCCGCCTGAGACCACGATCGCGGCCTCGGTCAGCTCGGGACGGCCGGTGGCAGCCCTCGGCTGGCTGTCGGTGATCCGGGCCGCCTTGGCGCCCTCGGAGATCGAGACCTCGACGACGTGCTCGGCCGCAGCGCCCGGCACAGCCTCCGGCGCAGCCGAGTTCGGCTTGACCGCAATGATCGGCGTCCCCTTGGTGACCGTCGCCTGCACGGTGTAGCCACCCGCGAAGACGGACTGGGTGGTGCGCACTGTTGCGCCCTCACCGGCCTGGACGTCGGCGGCGTCGGTGATCAGACCGGACTCAGTCTTGATCGCGAGGCGGCCGGCGATCTCCTTGCCTTCGACAGAAGAGGAGAGCAGGACCGCTGCCGGCGATGCCGAGGCAACGAGCTGCGCAAGCACTTCGGCTTTGGGCGCCACCAGATAGTCGGTGACATCGGCAGACTCCACCCGGTAGATCTTCTCAGCTCCGTACTGCGCCAGGATCTCCTTGGCAGCATCGAAGCCTGCGCCGATGAGGACTGCGGACGGCTCACCGAGCCGGCGGGCAATCGTCAGCAGCTCGAGCGTGGTCTTGCGGACAGCGCCGTCGACGTGGTCGACCAGAACGAGAACTTCAGCCATGTGTGTTTCTCCTACGATCTGTTCGGGGTGAACATCCTGGTCGGGTCAGACGAACTTCTGGGCGGACAGGAACGTGGCGAGCTCGGTGCCGCCGTCGCCTTCATCGGTGACGATCGTGCCCTTGGCGCGCGGCGGACGTTTGCTGAAGGACTCGACCGTGGTCCAGGCCGCGGCCAGGCCCACCGAGCCGGCGTCGAGGCCGAGATCGGCCAGCGACCACGTCTCGACCGGCTTCTTCTTGGCGGCCATGATTCCCTTGAAGGAGGGGTAGCGCGGCTCGTTGATCTGGTCGGTGACCGACACCACGGCGGGAAGCGAAGCGGTGATCGTCTCGGAGGCCACGTCGCCGTCGCGTCGAATGGTCACGGTGCCACCGTCAACGGTCAGCTCGGACGCCAGAGTCACCTGGGGCAGACCGAGTCGCTCGGCGAGCATGGCCGGCACGACGCCCATCGTGCCGTCAGTGGACGCCATCCCGGTGAGGATCAGGTCTGGGTTGCCGATCTTCTTCACGGCTTCGGCCAGGATCAGCGAGGTCGCCACGGCGTCGGATCCGTGGATCGCCTCGTCGCTGACGTGAACGCCAGCGTGGGCACCCATCTGCAAGGACTTCTTGATGGCGTCGGCTGCCTTGTCCGGCCCGACGGTCAAGACGGTGACGGTGTTCGCCTCGACTCCCCCATCGGCGCTCTCGACCAGCTTGAGGCCCGCCTCGATCGCGTACTCGTCGAGCTCTGAGAGCAGCCCCTCAACCCCGAGCCGGTCGGTGGTGTTGTCAGACTCGTTGAAGGTGGGTTCCGACTGGGAGTCGGGCACGTACTTGACACAGACGACGATGTTCATCGTTGGCTCATCCTCTTCCGTTCGAGGTATGGAGGTATGACTGACCTGGGGGGTTTGGGAACATGTTTCGGAACATACTGACACCCGCACCGCGGCAATGGGCTTCCGTCGACAGTGATTACCACCACCATTCGCGATGGATAGCGCGGGATCGGTGAGCTTGCGCGTCACCGCTGGACGTCAGTGGCCTTCGAACTGCGCCTTGCCCGGGGCATGCTCAACGAAGTGCTGCATGCCGATATCACGGTCACGCGTCGCGAAGACACCGGCGAACTGCATCCGCTCGATCTCCAGGCCAGTGTCGAGATCGACCTCAAGACCGCGGTCGATGGCCTCCTTGGCCGCACGGATGGCGTATGCCGGACCGCCCACGTAGC
>JBDTMW010000111.1:0-7687 GCA_039934065.1 Actinomycetota bacterium
CCAGGGTGCTGCCTACAGCGTCGCGGCCAGCGGCCCGCCGGACTGCACCGCGATGACGGCGGGTGGCGCAGCGGCGCGGCGGGTCACCCCGTGCGTCCCGTGCCGGCCTTCGCTGAGGGCATCGCCTCCGGCTCGAGCGCCTCCACTCGTCCCGCTCCGATGAGGCTGGAGCGGCGCTCCGGGGTCAGCGGCTCCTCAACGATCACGGCTCCGGTCTCGGGGGCGTGAAGCATGATGCCTGGGGCTGTGACGATGCCCACGTGGTGCGGGCGCTCGCCCTCGTGGGCGAAGAAGTACAGGTCCCCGGGGAGCGCGTCGGCTGCCGAGACGTGCTGGCAGGCGTCGTACTGGTCGTCGGCGTCTCGCGGGAAGACCAGGCCGAGCCGGCGAAGGCTCAGGTGGACCAGCCCGGAGCAGTCCAGACCCCAGTCGCACATTCCGCCCCAGAGGTAGGAAAGGCCAAGGTGCTCGCGTGCCCGGGCAATGAGGGCCTCGGCGCCGTGACCACTTCTGAGGGGGTCGGGTGAGTCGAGCGAGGTGACCGAGTCACCGGTGACCCCTAGCGGCGAGCGGTCAGGGACCCGCTCGCTGACGTGTCCGGCGAGCAGCCAGCCGGGATAGCCGCGGGCATCGACGCTGCTGGGCTGCATCGGCGCGACCACCTCGAGCCAGCCGCCGTCGGCCTGACCGATGATGTCCACCGGCTCGCCGAGCTCAAGCTGGGTGAGCGCACGACCGTGCAGTCCGAGGCGGGCGTCTGCCTTGTCCACGTCGGCCAGCCAGGCAACGACGTCGGGAGCGGGCGCGACAGCCCACGCATCCACGTCTCTGGGCGCCATCGGGCTGGTCCAGAGCGTCGTAACGGGCATGTTGACATAGCGGCGGCTGTTCACGTTCGACATCGTCACATGTTCCGGACCTCAGCGTGCCCTTGTGCCGCTGGTTGGTCGTGCGCGGCATACTCGCTTGTCATGTCGGACTTGTCGGTGGGCCTGCTCGGCCAGGAGCGTCTTCGGAGCGAGATCCGTGCGCTGGTGGGAGCGGCCCCGGGCGAGCTGAGCGTCGTCGTTCTCGGTGCCGGTGGGGTGATCGTCGATCTGGACGGCGGGCGTGTCGTGCCGGCGGCAAGCACGATCAAGGTGCCCATCCTGGTCGCCGCACTGGAGCGGGTGGCGCAGGGGGCTTGCCGGCTGCAGGAGCCCATCGCCTTCGGTCCGGATCGAGTCGGCGGCAGCGGTGCGTTGTCGTTGCTGCCATCGGTGATGCAGCTCCCGTTGATCGAGACACTGCGGCTGATGATCGCGTTGAGCGACAACGACGCCACCAATGCGGTCATCCGGCTGGTTGGGTTCGAGGCCGTCGGCCAGACCTGTCGACGCCTCGGCCTGGCGCAGACGTACCTCCGCCGCACCCTGATGGACCTTGATGCCATCGCTGCAGGCGTCGACAACACCACGTGCGCCCGAGACCTGGCGCAGCTGATGGCCAGACTCCGGGTTGGCGAGGCTTTGCCCGAGGCCGAGACCAGGGTGGCCCTCGACCTCCTGGCCGAGCAGCAGTTTCTGGACGGTCTGCCAGCTCTGCTGCCTGAGACGACGTGGCACGCGAACAAGACCGGGGAGCTGCCAGGCGTTCGTCACGACATGGCGTTGATCGAGCATGACGGTCGCTGGGCGGGAGCCGCAGTGACGGCCACCGCTCTCATGGGCCCCGCCGGTGGGGTTGATCATGGCTCCATGGCGCTGCCAACGTTCGCAAAAATCGGTGCTGCAGTGGGGAACTGGGTCAGCGACAGAGGCAGAACGGATGTCCCGCCGGGTCCGCATAGCCCCTGAAGCCGCAGGTCTTGTCAGGCTCGGTGCTGTGGTCGGCGACAGGGGAGTGGCGCAGAGTGCGACCGCTCCGTCGTGAGCAGGCGCCTGCGTCTACCAGCCGCGTGCGCGCCACTGCGGCAGATGTGGGCGTTCGGCGCCCAGCGTGGTGTCACTGCCGTGCCCCGGGTAGATCCAGGTGTCATCCCCGAAGCTCGCGAAGACTCGCTCCTCGAGGTCGTCCATCAGCCTGGTGAAATCCTGCTTCCGGGTGGTTTTCCCCGGCCCTCCAGGGAAGAGCGAGTCGCCGGTCCAGATGTGGGCGCGCCCCTGAGGGTCCTGGTAGGCCAGCGCCACCGATCCCGGGGTGTGCCCACGCAGGTGGATGACCTCCAGCGTGACCTCACCGAACCTGAGCGTGTCGCCGTGGCGCAGTCGCCGATCAGGGGCGACGGGCAAGGCATCAGCGTCGGCGTCGCCTGCGACGGTGGCGGCATGCGTTGACGCCACCACCTGTACCAGGGCCCGGTGATGGTCCCAGTGACCGTGCGTCGTCACGATGGTGTCGAGGTTGCCGTTGCCCTCGCCGAGCAGCGAAAGAATCCGTGCGGGATCGTCGGCGGCGTCGATGAGCAGCTGGGCACCCGTGAGCAGGCAGGTCAGCAGGTAGACGTTGTTGGCCATCTGGCCGACGCTCGCTTTTCGGATTGTCAGCAGCGGAAGGTCACGCTGGTCGCTGGGTCCGCCAGCGGTCACGTCGCCCGTGTAACCCACTACCGACCTCCCGTCAATGGGCACAATAGTCACAACTGACTATTGTTCGGCCCCTTTACGACGATCTACGGTGTTCGTAGTACGGATTTGGTATCGCTTTGCCCATGATTTGGTATGAGTTAGGTCAAGAACTGGGGTAGGTCTTTTCTCCAGGGTCGGAGTGGTCAGGTGCCGAAGTTGGTGCTTCGAACGAGAAGTTGGTGCCTCGCACGAGGCTAGGTGACAGGGGTGTTGCACCATGACGTCTGTTCTATGGCAGGGAGCCCCAAAGATGGGGCAGCTGACCAGCTCACCAAGCGTAGACACGGTGCGCGCCCTCTGTCACGACCTGCGACAGCCGTTGGCGGCCATCAGGTTGTTGGCTGGGTGCGAGGGTGGCGACGTTCGGCGACGGATGGACGCGATCCTCGACCAGGCCCAGTGGCTGTCCGACATGGTCGAGGGTGTCATCGGGGGGGCCGCGGACGATCCGCCGGTGAGCGTCGACGTGGCCGACCTAGCTCTTCACTGTGTCCTGCGAGCGCGGCCAGCAACTACCTGCGCAATCGGGTTCGCGGGTACCGACCAGACCATGTCGTTCGTCGCACCCGTCGCGCTCGGTCGCGCCCTCAGCTGCGTGCTGGACAACGCCGTCCGTGCGGCGGGTCCCCACGGCCGGGTCGCAGTCGAGGTGACCGGCACCGAGAGCCAGGTCACCGTGCTGGTCGTCGATGACGGCCCTGGGCTTGGGCAGGTCCCTGCCAACAACTCACTGGGGTTGACCATCACCCGTGCGCTGGTTTCGGCCTGCGGCGGCGGGTTTGAGCTCAGGCCTGGCACCGCAGGCGGGATGGTGGCACAGATCGTGCTGCCCGCCATGAGCTCCAGGGCGATGGCGTCATGAGACTGCTGGTATGTGACGACCACAAGCTGCTGCTGGACGCTCTGAGCATGGCTCTGACGGACAACGGGCACACCGTTGTGGCCACAGCCGTTGATCCCGACGAGGCAGTGGAGGCTGCCCGCGAGCACCAGCCCGATGCCTGTCTGCTCGATGTGAGCTTCCCCCACGCCAACGGGCTCAACGCCATTGGCCGGATCCACGACGTGAGCCCCAACACCAAGGTGGTCATGCTGTCAGGCTCGATCAGCAGAAGCCTGGTTGCGGACGCCATCGCCGAAGGCGCTCAGGGTTTCGTCGGCAAGGAGAAGCCCGTCGGCGTCGTCATCGAGGCTTTGGAGATGGCCAGTAAGGGACATCTGGCCGTGGATCTGCAGCTGCTACAGGAGGTTCTAAGACCTCATGCCCCGAACGAGGACCCGCTGTGGATGCTGAAGTTCCTGACCGAGCGCGAGTGGGAAGTCATGCGCTGCATCATGGACGGACTGAGCACCGAGCAGATGGCCGAAGAGCTCTCTGTTCAGCGGAGCACGGCTCGCACTCACGTGCAGAATCTGCTGACGAAGCTTGGCGTGCACTCCCGCCTGCAGGCGGCCGCCTTGATGACCGCCCACGCCTCACCCGAGACGTGGCCCGTCCACATGCGCTGACCTCGCGGGTCCTGACGCTTGGCCTCGCGCGCCCGCCTGGGTTCCGTCGCCGTCTGCGTGCGCTGAGCCGGGCGCGGCTCTGGTGCATCTGACGTAGGAAATATTCCCCCTTCTGCAGGCTCCACTGGGCGAAAAATCGTAGAGACTAGATGCATGGATGGGAAACGTATCCGCGTCGCGGTGATCGATGATCACCGCGTGTTCGCCGAAGCGCTGGCAAGCCGGCTCTCGGATGAGCCCGACCTCGAGGTCGTGGGCACCGCTGCTGCGGCCTCAGAGGCGCTTGAGCTGTTCTCGCAGACCGAGATTGATGTCGTCGCACTCGACCTCGACCTCGCCGGCGAGGACGGGTTGGCTGTCGGGCACCAGCTGCGCGAGCAATGGCCGGACCTCGGGATCGTCGTTGTCACTGGTGCGGCCGACGACTCGCGGGTCGCCGAGGCCGTGCAGATGGGTGTTCGGGGCTGGGTGGCCAAGCAGAGCGGCATCGAGTCCCTGCTCACCGCGGTGCGGGGTGCGGCACGTGGCGAGACGCATCTGCCTGCCGCGCTGTTGACCCGCGTCCTGGTCTCCCTTTCGGAGCAAAGCAGGTCATCGACTCCTGAGGCCGAGGCCATCGCAATCCTCACGGCGCGGGAGCTCGACGTGCTGCGCTGTCTGATAGAAGGAATGTCCCGAAACGAGATCGGGGCGCTCCTGCACGTCTCGCCGAACACGGTGCGTACCCATATCCAGAGCATTCTGCACAAGCTCAACGTCCACTCTGCCCTGACGGCGGTGGCCTTCGCTCGCAGGGCCGGAGTCGTTGGCCTTCGCGAGGGCGACGTGATTCCGCCGAATGATGTCCGGGGGTTGATCCGTCGCAGGGGTTCGCCGGCGAACATGTCCAGGTAGGCGGTCGTGACGAGCGTTACGACCGCTCAGCCCCAGGCGGGCAGAACTGGGAGCGGGGCCTCGCTGTACACCTCGTCGCCTCGTCCTCTGGTCAGCCACGACAACAGTGCGGCGTTGCTTCCGGCGACCACCTGGACGCCGTCACCGATGGTCCAGGTGTCGCCTTCGTCGCTGCGCAGGGTGACCGAGGGAGCCTGACCGCTCGCCTTCATCCGCTCGACGCTGTTCGCCACCGCCCGCCTGACGAACCCCGGATCCGAGTCGGCAAACGTGTATCCGGCGTCCAGGTCGACGTGATGGAACACGACCTCCATCAGCCGCAGGGTCGGCAGCTGACCACCGAGAACCTTGCGCCCATGACGCATCTCGACCTCGACATGCTCCGGCTCTCCGGTCAGGCCCGTGGCCGCTTCGGCAAACCGCGCCGCGGAGTCCTCGAGATCGGAGAGGATCACCTGCGCCCCACGGGTGGAGCCGATCGCGATGTCCTCGTCACGGGCCTCGGGTGAGGCGTACATGGCCAGTGGGACGCCCGTGACGGCCCAGCTGACCAGGTTTCCCAACCCGTCGGCGTTGCGGGCGATGTGCGACAGGACGTGGCCGCGGGTCCAGCCCTCGCACAGGCTGGCGCCTCTGAGTGCCTCGTCATCCAGGCCGGACGCCGTCCGCACGAGCTCAGCGGTCTCGTGCGCCAGCAATGCCAGGTTCTCTGACAGGTGTGAGGAGGTGTTCATCAGCTCGAAGTCCTTTCGTCATGTCCATTGTGGACAGGTGCGTGTTGAGAGGACCCAGGCTCCACAGAGACGGACCTGTCGGCGTCGTGAAGAGCGAGGGCAGCGTCGATCAGTGCCAGGTGCGAGAACGCCTGCGGGAAGTTCCCGGCCATCCTGGCCTGGCCAGGGTCGTACTCCTCAGGCAAGAGACCGACGTCATTGGCCAGCGCGACGAGTCGACGCATCAGGGCGTGGGCATCATCCCGACGTCCTGCGAGCGCATAGGCAGTGACAAGCCAGAAGGAACAGGCCAGGAACGGGTGTTCGTCGCCAGGTAGTCCGTCGACTCCGGCGGCTGTTCGGTATCGGAGCACGAGTCCGTCGCGGATGAGGTCCTCTTCGACGGCACGGACCGTCCCCAGGAACCGGGGGTCGTCAGCTGCGATGAACCCGACGGAGGGCAGGACCAGCAACGACGCGTCCACCTCGGCGGTGTCGTAGTGCTGAGTGAAACACCCTCTCTGGACGTTGTATCCACGTTCCATCACCTCTGCGCGCACCTCGTCCCGGATCGTGCGCCAGGTGTCCACCGGGCCCTGGAGCCCGTGCTGCTCAACGGCTTTGACGGCGCGGTCGAAAGCCACCCACACCATCACCCGCGAGTGGGTGAAGTGCCGGGGTGGTCCTCGCACCTCCCACAGGCCGTTGTCCGGCTCACGCCAGTGCCTGCCCAGGTTCGCAACCAGCGCGCATTGGAGCGCCCACGACACGGGAGAGACCTCCAGTCCCTGGTCCCGGGCCAGGCCGAGGGCGGACATCACCTCCCCCAGGATGTCTGCCTGCCGTTGGTGGACTGCCCCGTTGCCGACCCGGACGGGCCTCGAGCCGGCATATCCGGCAAGGTGACTCAGCTCCCGCTCGGGCAGCTCACGGGACCCGTCCACGGCATACATGGGCTGCATGTCCTCCGGGTCGCCGGCGACGGCCCGCAGGAGCCAGTCACGCCACAGCACGGTCTCATCGTGATAACCCGATCGGAGCAGCGCCTCCAGGGTCAGCGAGGCGTCGCGTAGCCAGCAGTAGCGGTAGTCCCAGTTGCGTGGGCCACCGAACTGCTCTGGCAGCGACGTCGTGGGGGCGGCCACGATGCCCCCGGTGCCGCCGTGGGTCAGGACCCTCAGGACCAGCAGCGAACGAACCACAGCGTCGCGGTAGGGCCCGCTGTGGTCGCATTGAGCAGCCCATCGCTGCCAGTGAGCAACGGTCTTTTCGATCCTGTCCTCGATGTCCAGTGGCGGAGGCACCGGGTCGTGTGACTCGAACCAGGTTGTCGAGAAGTCCAGGCACTGGCCCGCCGCAACATCGAACTCATCCTCGTGGTGACCGTTGACGGCATGGGGAAGCCGAGATCCGCGCAGTACCAGCATGTCCGGCCCCGCGATGGCCGAGATCAGCTCTCCGGAGCCGACCTCTGGCGCCTCGGTCCTGCGGCTGACCCAGGGCCGCACCTTGCCATAGCCGAACCTGACCACCCACTCGTGACGCATGCGAACCGTCCCTGTGACACCCACGATCCGGCGCAAGATGTCGGCGCGGCCATCACCGAGGGGCATCAGGTCGGTGACCCGGACCACCCCGGTGGATGTCTCATGGGTGGTTTCGAGGACAAAGCTGTCGCCGACGTATCTCCGTGTGGTTATTGCTGATCCGACCGGTCCGATCAACCAGCGACCGTTCTCCGGCGAGCCGAGCAGCGCCCCAAAACAGGCGGGGGAGTCGAACCGTGGCAGGCACATCCAGTCGATGGAGCCATCGCGCCCGACCAGGGCAGCGGTGGCCGTGTCGCCGAGTACGGCGTAGTCCTCGATCGCCAGAGCCATAGGAGCACCGTATGCCGTGACGCTGCCCGTTGGCCGGTTCACGTCCCGGTGTCGTGACCCGGTGTCGTGACCCGGTGTCGTGACC